>VHBQ01000017.1 GCA_016871855.1 Gemmatimonadota bacterium | reverse complement strand
GGCGGTGGCGGTGGTGGCGGTGGCGGTGGCGGCGGCGGGGGTGGCGGTATGGGTGGTGGCGGAGGCTTCACCAGTATCGTGTACTCTCGGCGGATCGGGCGCAGTCCGCAGGTGGGCGTGCCCAGTGACGCCAACTACTCCGACGTTCCAGAGTCGGCCACGATCCTTGGCGCGCTCAAGCTGACGGCGCGCACCTCCAGTGGGTGGTCGCTCGGTGTCCTCGACGCCGTGACGCAGCGCGAGAGCGCGCGCATCATGCGGGCATTCGGTGAGGAAAGCCGCGTGGAAGTGGAACCGCTGACGAACTACTTCGCCGCGCGCGCTCGGCGCGAGTTCCGCGAAGGGCAGTCTTGGATTGGCCTCCTCTCCACAGCGGTGCTTCGCCAGCTGAGCGATTCAGTGGCCGCGCTTCGGCTGCGCTCGTCGGCCTACGTTGGCGGGGTGGATTTCCGACATGAGTGGGCCAATCGAGCCTGGTCCGCGAACGGTTCCATCTCCGGCAGCACCATCTTCGGTGACCCGCTCGTGATGGTGGCCGCGCAACGGCAGTCGTCGCGGTATTTCCAGCGCCCGGACGCCGGCCACGTTGAGGTCGATTCGGCCGCGACATCCATGCAGGGGTTTGCGGCCCGCCTCGACGTCGGGAAGCGCTCCGGCACGTGGCGGGGCAACGTATCGCTCAGCACGACCAGCCCGGGGTACGAGGTGAACGACCTGGGCTTCCAGACGTCGGCCGACCGGTCCATGATCGACATCAACCTGAACTACGAGCAGGTTCGCGTCGGCAAGCACCTGCGCCGGTGGAATCTCAGGTTCGGTCCGGATGCCACGTGGACCTACGGCGGGGAGCTCGTTGCGGCGACGATGGGCGCCGGCGGCGGCGGCCAGTTCCTCAACTTCTGGAACTTCGGCTTCAACTACAACTACGAGTTTGAGACGCTGGACGACCGGCTGACGCGCGGTGGCGTGCTGGCCCAGAAGCCCGCAAGCCACTCTGGCTTCGTCTTCCTCTCCTCGGACTCGCGCCGCCGGTACACCGCGCGGCTGTCGGCGAGCGGCGCGCAGAGCAGGGCTGGCGATTCCCGTTTCTCGACGAACGTCAGTTTCGGCTTGCGTCCCGGACCGAACCTCGACTTGCAGCTCGGCCCCAGTTGGTCCGTGTCCACCACCGCGGCGCAGTTCCTCTCCTCCGTGTCGGACACCACGGCGCTGCTCACGGCCGGTCGCCGGTATGTCTTTGGCGAACTCACTCAGCGGTCGCTTACGCTCGAGACGCGTCTCAACGTCACCTTCACGCCGGCGCTCTCGCTCGAGCTGTTCGCCAACCCCCAGCTCACGAGCGGCGACTACACGAGGCTCAAGGCCCTGCGCGCGGCGCGGACGTTCTCGTTCACCTCGTTTGGCGCGGCGGGGAGCCCCGGAACGCTGGCACGCGATGCCGCCGAGGCGACCTACACGCTCGACCCGGACGGCGCTGGACCGGCGGAGCCCTTCACGCTGAGGGACCCGAACTTCGACTTCCGTTCACTGCGGGGCAACGCCGTGCTCCGCTGGGAATGGCGGCCAGGATCCACGCTCTTCTTCGTCTGGCAGCAGGATCGGAGTGCGAACAACCGGGCGGCCTACGGCCTGCCCGGCATTGGGGTGTTCGAGCCGCATCTTGATGCGCTTGACCTGATCGCGCTCAAGCCGGAGAACGTGTTCATCGTCAAGCTCACCTGGTGGGTGAACCCGTAGCGCGGAGCGCGTGACGCTGCGCCGCCCTACGCGCTCTCCCTGATGAACGTCCCGTTCCGCAGGTCGGTGATCGCTTCCTGCAGCTCGTCCTTGGTGTTCATCACGATCGGGCCGTACCACGCCACCGGCTCCTGGAACGGCTGGCCGGACACGAGCAGGAAGCGGATCCCCTCGTCGCCCGCGCGCACGACGATCTCGTCGCCGTTGCCGAACACCACGAGCGAGCGGTTGCCGACGGTCTCGCGCACCAGCACGTCGTCGGCCTTCTCGGTGAGCACGCCGAACGGAGCCGACGCGTCCTTGAAGGTGCCGCTGCCGGCGAAGATGTACGCGAACGCGTTGCGCCGCGTGTCGATCTTGATGCGCTTGGTGCGGTTCGGCATCACCGACACGTCCACGTAGCTCGGGTCGGCGGCGATCCCCTCCACCGGGCCGCGCCGCCCCCAGAACTCGCCGGTGATCACCCGCGCGATGGTGCCGTCGTCATCGGTGATCTCGGGAATGTCCTTGCCCTGGATGTCCTGATACCGCGGCTTGGTCATCTTCAGGTGCGCCGGGAGATTCGCCCACAGCTGGAAGCCGTGCATCCGGCCGCTCGGATCGCCCGTCGGCATCTCGTGGTGCATGATCCCCGAGCCCGCCGTCATCCACTGCACGTCGCCGGCGCCGAGCAGCCCCTTGTTGCCGAGGGAGTCGGCGTGCTCGACGGTGCCGGCGAGCACGTACGTGATCGTCTCGATCCCGCGGTGCGGATGCCACGGGAAGCCCGCCTCGTAGTCGGCCGGCCGGTCGCCGCGGAAATCGTCGAACAGCAGAAACGGATCGAACGTCTCCGTGTCGCCAAAGCCGAACGCGCGGTGCAGGCGGACGCCGGCCCCCTCCATCGTGGGGCGGGCGGTGATGATGCGGTCAACGGGACGCAGCGACATGGGGGGCTCCTTGGGTGATACGCGCGGCGCCGGGCGCCGCTATTGTCTTAGTACTAAGATAATATCTCCCCGCCGCCGGTCAAGCTCCCCGCGCCCGGGAACGCGGTCGAGTGCGCCCGCCAGATGACGGGCATCGACATCCACCCTGGCGCGATGATCGGTGAGTCCTTCGCGATTGACCACGGCACCGACGTGGTCATCGGCGGGCACGTCTCGCTGTCGCACCGCGTGCCACCGCGTTTGGTGGTGCAGCACGAGGCGGAGACGACGATCCGGTCGCTCGGCGACTAGCCCGGCTCAGGCGGCGCTGTCGGGGCAGTCAGGTGGACAGCCTCCGCCGCATGACCGTCGCCGTGTCGGGGCACGCCCCCTGGAACTCGCCAGTGGTCTGCACGCCGGCCGGTACCTGGTCGCGCGTGATGCGCTCGAAGCCAAACCCCGGGAAGTAGTTCTCCGCCGTCGTGGTCAGCAGGTACAGCGCGTGAATGCCGCGCGCCTCGGCTTGAGCGATGAGGCGCGTCACCAGCTCGCGCCCCAGCCCGCGCGAGCGCCATTCGGACGCGACGGCCACCGAGCGGAGCAGAGCGTGGTCGCCGCAGACCTCGAGCCCCGCGACGCCCACGAGCCCGCCGCCGCTCTCCGCGACCAGGAAATCGTTGAGCGCCTCTCGCACGCCGTCCAACGGAAGCCCGCTCGCCGTGAGCAAACGCTCCACGGCGGCCAAGTCACTGGGGGTGGCGCTGCGCACGAGCGCGCGTGCCGCGGCGCCGTTCGTCTGCTGGGTTCTCAGCATCTCGGTGCTCCTCCGCTCAGCAACAACCCTTGGGGCCGCAGCCGCATCCTCCGTCGTCCTGCTTGCTCGATTGGCCGAGCGTGGCGAGATCCCGGCGCGGCTTCGCCGCGCGGGCCGCGGCGCGCGCCGCCGCATCCGCCGTGGCCGCCGCGGCGCCAGCGCTCGCGGCGGTGCCCCCCGGCTTCGTCGCCCGCACGAACGCGCTCATCACTTTGCCTTCCACGTCAGCGGCCAGCGACAGGTCGAGTCCGGTCCCCTGCAGCAGCGCGAGCGCATCTTCCTTCGTATACACGCGCGTTGGCTCGATGCTCGCGTCGGTGAACCCGGCCTCCGCCAGCAGGCGCAGGAACTCCCCTTCCTCCAGCGCCCCGGCCACGCACCCGGTCCACAGCGCCATGTTCTCCTTGACCGCTGCGGGGAGCCCCTCGCGCACGACGACATCGCTGACGGCAAACCGTCCGCCGGGCTTGAGGACCCGGAACGCGTCGCGCAGCACCGCGCCCTTGTCACCCGACAGGTTGATCACGCAGTTCGAGATGATCACGTCCACCGTCTTCGCCGGCAGCGGGATACTCTCGATGTGCCCCTTCAGGAACTCGACGTTTGTCGCGCCCGCCTTCGCCTTGTTCTCCAGCGCGAGCGCCAGCATCTCGTCGGTCATGTCGAGCCCGTACGCCTTGCCCGTCGGCCCGACGCGACGCGCGGACAGGAGCACGTCAATGCCGCCGCCGGCACCGAGGTCGAGCACCACCTCCCCTTCGTGCAGCTCGGCGAGCGCGGTGGGATTCCCGCACCCCAGCGATGCCAGCAACGCCTCGGCGGGAATGCCCGCAGTCTCACCAGCGTCATAGAGATCGGCCGTGATCGGATCCCACGATTCCGACGTGCTCCCGCAGCAGCCGCTCGATCCATCGTTGGGTCCGCAGCAGCTAGCGCCCGTCGTCGCGCCGTCCGCCACACGCTGCGCAACCGCTCCATAACGCGCCTGCACCGTGCTGCGGATCTCTTCCAGCCTCATGGGAACCTTGGTCGTGTCCGTTCCGGTCATCGTGTGTTCCTCACTCAAACACTATCAAGAAAAGTTGATGAATTCAGGACGAAAAAGATCACCCACAGCAAGCGCCAACCCGGCGCACGGGGAGCGTTCCCCGGCTCGGCTGCATCCCAACCACCAGATCGTGCACCTCGGCGAGCGCGGACGGCACGATGCGGTAGTGCGACCAGCGTCCGTCGCGACGATCGACCACGAGCCCCGCCTGTTTCAGCACGCGCAAATGGAACGAGAGGCGTGACTGCGCGGCGTCGAGTTGGTCCTGCAGCTCGCAGACGCATCGCTCGCCGTCGCGGAGCATGTCCAGGATCGCAAGACGCGTCTCGTCAGAGAGCGCGTGGAACAGCGCTTCGGCGCGCGCGCGGTCGGTCGCGGCAGGGCGGGCGGCGGTGGCCATGCACTCAATATATCAAAAAATATTGGTGAGTCAAGTGCCCGCCTTGATGGCGCAGAATCCGGAGGCGCGCGTCGTGCATTGCCGCCGCTGAACGGCTAGTACTCGAACGCGATTCCCGCAGTCAGGAGCCGTGAGAGCAAGAGTTCGGGCTGCCGCGTGACTGTGATGCGGTTGTTCGCCGCCGACGTCTTGTAGCGGATCGCCGACGGATTGTCGACGTCAAAGAGATTGAAGACATCGATGAACCCGGAGAGGCGATGGCCTCGCACCGTCATCTCGCGCGTGACTCGCACGTCAAGGCGGTGATACCACGGAAGTCGGGCGGCGCCCAGGGCGGTCACCGGGCCATACACCGTCAGCACCACGGGGGACCCTTTCCCCTTCGCGTTGCGGACCGTGTCGAGCACGAATTGCACCGGCGACTCGGGCCATCCACTGTGCGCCTGCCACGCGGTGCTGACGTGCCAGCCCGGCGCGGGGCGCCAGGTGAGGTCGGCGTAGAACGTATGCGGCTGGTCCCATGTCCGCGGCACGTCCACCTGTTGCACGCGGTCCGTCACGCGGGCGTGCGCGTAGCTGAGTGCCCAGTCGAGCGAGCCCAAGCCGAGCCCACGCACGCCGAACTCCACGCCACGCGCCTGCCCGCTCGTGGATGGGAGGAGCACACGATCCGGCTCGAGTTCCGGGAAGACGCGCATATCGCCGCGCAGGCTGATGTAGCGCGGCGCCTGCCGCGTGACGCGCCGCTCATAAGCCTCGACGCGGATGATCGCGCGCAACGCGATGCGCTGTTCGACGCCGGCTACCAGGTGCTGCGCCACGTCTTCGCGCGCGAAGTCGGTGATGCCGTCCTGGACTTGCAACGCGAACGCCTGTTGCGGCTGCGTGTACCGGCCCGTGGCGAGGCGCAGTGTGGTGGTCGGCGACAGCGTCACCAGGAGATTGACGCGCGGACTCACAGAGGCATCGCCCGACCAGGTGGCGCCGTCGTACCGGGCGCCGAGCTCGGCGACGAGCCAGCGCGCCGGCCGGAGGCGTGGGGCCACGTACAGTCCCGTCTGATGACCCGAGGCAGTGCGCGCGACGACGACCGGGTCGGGCAGGCGCGCAATCGTGTCCGCGACCACCGCGCGGCGCATCCGCACGCCCGAGTACATGTAGTCCGCCTCAATGGGGCGCCACTCGCCGCCGAACTTCACGATAAGCGCATCGGACGCGCGCCACAGCCAATCCTGCCGGATGCCGCCGAAGTGCGTGCCGCGGTCATCGTCTACCGTGGAGCGCGGACCGCCGGAGACAATCTGCGCGTCGCCGCGACGTCGCCAGCCAAGGCGGCCGACCGACGCCACCGTGCGCGCGGTCATGCGCTCCCCGAACTCAGCGTCCCAGGTGATCCATCCGTAGCGGCTGGCGTAGCGGCTGCCGATGCTTCCGTCCTTGACGCGGTACTCGAGCACGTCGTCGGCCCACAGCGCATGCGCGGCCAGCCGGTGGCCGGGGGCGGCGTTCCACGTGAACTTGGCGAAGACGTCGTTGTAGGTCGGTGAGAGCGAATCGCTCCGCCCCGCGAGCCGGAGGGCGAGGTCCAGATAGCCGCGCCGCGCGGCTACGCTCCATCCGCCGCGTCCCTGCGCCAGGCCGCCCTCCGCCTGGGCGCGCAGGCTGGAGACGCTGATGCCCACCGCCGTGCGCGTGCGCTCGGTTCGGGGTGGGCGCGAGGTGATTGACAGCACGCTGCCGAGCCGACCGCCGTACTCGGATGTGAACCCCGAGGTGACGAGGTCGATGCCTTCCACGCTCTGCACGTCGAGGATGGAGAGCGCGTTGTCGAAGTCCTTCATGTGGAACGGCTCGAACAGCTCAAGGCCGTCCAGCGACACGTGCAGCTGGCCGACCTCGGCGCCCCGCACGTGGAACCCCGCGCCAATGTCATTGCTCGCCAGCCCAGGGAGGCGCTGGATGGAGCGGAAGAGATCCTCGCCAAGCTGCGGTCGGGCGAGGATGGCCTCGCGCCCGAGGGACTGCGCGCTGCCGCGCGCGGGGGAGAGCAATCCGAAGGTGCCCGGTGTGACGACGACCGTTCCGAGTGGCTGGGCGCGCTGGGCGCGGACACTGTCGGCGCGCGCGCTGTCCGGGACTGCCTGCCCCTGGGCAGGGCTCGCCGCCCAGAGAGCCGCGACAGCGCAGGCGATGTGCGGGCGGGTTGCTCGGAGGAAGGGCACGCGCCGTGTTGAAGGGAGTTTCGCCCTGAAAAGCTAGGGGCGTTCGGCGTTTCCCGCACCAGAACGCGCGCAAGTCCCGACGCCGGCGACGCCCAGCGCTACGCCACCGTTGCGCGTAATGGAGGCAAGCCCCTGATTGGTCTCCGGATCAGGCGCCCCCCGCGCTGCGGACACTCAACCGACCCCACCATGCGTCGCTCTCTCGTCCTGCTCGCGCTGCTCGCCAGCGCGGCCTCCGTGCGCGCCCAGAACGCGCCAGCCCTCGATCCCGCCATTCAGCGCATCTGGACGCTGGGCATGGACAGCTCCCATGCGCCGCGGCTCGCGCAGGTGCTGCTCGACTCCATCGGGCCGCGCCTCATTGGCGGACCCGACATGGACTCCGCCCACCGCTGGGCCATCGGTGTGCTCGGCGGCTGGGGCATCGAGGCGAAGACCGAGAATTTCGGCACCTGGCGCGGCTGGCGCCGCGGCCACTCGCACATCGACCTCGTCGCCCCGCGCGTCCGCACCCTCGAGGGGACGATGCTCGGCTACTCTCCGGGCACGAAGCGCAAGAACAAGGTCGCCGAGACGGTGATCCTCCCCCTGTTCAAGGACAGCACCGAGTTCGTGCAGTGGCTGCCAGCGGTCAAGGGGAAGCTGGTGTTGGTCTCCGCGCCGTTCTCGTCGTGTCGCACCACCGACGACTGGCGCCGGAACGGCACCCCGGCCAGCATTGCGCGGGATAGCGCTGACCGCGTGGCGAAACAGCGCGAGTGGAGCGGTCGCAACGTGCGTGGAACCGGGCTCAGCCTCGCCCTCGGCGGCGGTGAACTGGCAGTACGGCTCGAACAGGCGGGCGCTGCGGGCGTCATCTCCTCGCGGTCCACGAACTCGACCGGGACGTTTGCCGTCTTCGAGACGTACACGACCAAGGTGCCGACGGTCGGCCTGTCGTGCGAGGACTACGGTCTGGTCTTCCGCCTGACCGAGAACAACCAGCATCCGAGGATTCGCCTGAACCTCGACGCCGAACTGCTCGGCGAGCGCCCCGTCGGCAACCTGATCGGACGCATTCCGGGGACGACCAGGCCCGACGAGTATGTGGTGCTCTCCGCGCACTTCGACGCGTGGGACGGCGCGAGCGGTGCGACCGACAACGGCACCGGCTCGGTGATGATGCTCGAAGCGATGCGAATTCTGAAGCAGGTGCTTCCGAACCCGCAACGCACCATCCTCCTCGGCCTGTGGAACGGGGAAGAAGTGGGGCTCGTCGGATCGCGCGTCTTTACCGAGGACCATCCCGAGGTGATGAAGGGATTGCAGGCGGTGTTCAACCAAGACGGCGGCACGGGGCGCGTGACGCGCATCGGCGCCGCCGGCCTCCCGAATGCGGCGAAGCACCTGTCGGAGTGGATCAAGAAGATGCCGGCGCCGTTGCAGCAGCAGGTGCCGTTTGATGGTTCGCCCGGCCGGCCGAGCGCCGGCGGGAGCGACGACGCGTCGTTCTCCTGCCACGGCGTGCCGACCTTTGGCATGGGCGGTGCAAGCTGGGACTACGGCACGCTCACCTGGCACACGAATCGCGACACATTCGACAAGGTGGTCATGGATGACCTGAAGTCCAACGCGACGTTCGTGGCGATGCTCGCCTATCTCGCCTCCGAGGATCCGGCGTTCATCACACGCGAGCGCGTGGACCTGAGCACGCTGCCCGCTGGGCCGCCGGGGCGCATGGGGCCGCCGCCGACCACGTGGCCGGCGTGTGTGCCCGGCGCGCGCACGACGAATCCGCGCCTCAGGTAGTCTGGAAGCGGCGGGGGCGGCGGGCGCGCGTTGCGCCCGCCGCCTTCGCGTTCAGGTGTCCACGAACGCCTGCATCCCCGCCGGGAACCGCTCGCCGGCGACCGCCGTCGGCGCCGCGGCGGCCTCCAATTGCGCGAGTTCGGCGGCGCCGAGCCCAAGGTAGCCGGCGTCCGCGTTCTCATCGATGCGCTCGGCGCGCGTCGTCCCGGGAATCGGCACCACGTCATCGCCACGCGAAAGCACCCACGCCAGCGCGACCTGGGCTGGCGTGCACGCGCGCGCGGTGGCGATCACGCGCAGCGCGTCGACGATGTGCAGGTTGGCGGCGCGATTCTCGCCGACGAAGCGTGGGTGTGTGTGCCGGTAGTCGGACGGATCAAACGCGGTCTGCGCGCTGATCGCCCCGGTGAGGAAGCCCCTCCCGAGCGGGCTGTACGGGACGAGGCCGACGCCGAGAGCGCGCGCCACGGGGAACGTGGTCTGCTCCCAGTCGCGCGTCCACAGCGACCACTCGCTCTGCAGCGCCGAGATGGGATGCACGGCGTGCGCCCGGCGCAGCGTCTCGGCGGACACTTCGGAGAGTCCGAGGAAACGGACCTTGCCCTCCTCGACGAGGCGGGCCATCGCGCCGACCGTTTCTTCGATCGCGATGGTCTTGTCGCGGCGGTGCACGTAGTAGAGGTCGATCGTTTCGACGCCGAGCCGGCGCAGCGATCCCTCGCACGCGGCGCGCACGTACTCCGGGCGGCCGTCCACGCCGCGGTACAGCGGGTCGTCCGCCTTTCGTACGATGCCGAACTTGGTGGCGATGACGGCGTCGTCGCGGCGTCCCCGCACGGCGCGCCCCACGAGTTCCTCGTTGACGTGCGGGCCGTACATGTCGGCCGTGTCGAGCAGCGTGAGGCCTCGGTCGAGCGCGTGCCGGATGACAGTCACCCCGTCCACCGCGGCGCGCGACGCGGCGTCGCCGTAGAACTCCGAGAATCCCATGCAGCCAAGCCCGACCGCGCCGACACGAAGCCCCTGCCTGCCCAGGGCGCGCTGTGGGAGATCCGGAGAGGTCATGGGCAAGAAACTAGCGCGCACCGACGCGGCGAGTGTGGGGTTGACATAGGGGAGGGGGGTATACTAGAGTGCGGGGGAACGGGCACAGTGGAGTGCACGGTGCTCGGGGGTGTGCCCCTGTGTCCCTGCACCCCACCATGCCCGTTCCCCTGCACCCCACTGTGCCCGTTCCCCTGCACCAGTAGCGGAGCTCCAGATGACCTCCCTGTACCTGAAAATCGACGGCATGTCCTGCGGCCACTGCGTCGCTCACGTCCAGAAGGCGCTGAGCGCGCTGGACGGCGTCAACGTTGAGGACGTGAAGATCGGCAGCGCTTCGCTGCAGTTCGACCCGGCCAAGCGCACGATGGACGAGATCCTTGAGGCTGTGCGCGAGGAAGGCTACACGCCGCATCCCGCCACCAACGCGTAGACCGTCGCGATGACCACGGCCGCTCCGCCCGCCGCCGCGCCGTCTGGCGCCGCGCACGTCACCATCCCGGTCGGCGGGATGACGTGCGCCGCCTGCCAGTCCCGCGTGCAGCGCGCGCTGGGCAAGGTGGGCGGGGTGCACGACGCGACCGTGAACCTGATGCTCAACAACGCCACGGTGGTCTTCGACCCGACGGTCGTCTCGCCGCAGGCGCTGGTGACGCGCATCCGCGAATCGGGCTACGAGGCGGAGATCCCGAAGGGCGAGACCTCTGCCCTCGACGCGCAGGACGAGAACGAGCAGCGCCAGGAGGCGGAGTTCCGCGCCCTGCGCCTGCGCGCGATCGTCGCCTTCATCGCCGGCGCCGTCGCGATGTTCTTCTCGATGCCGCTGATGATGTACACCTCGCACGTCGCCGGCGCCCCGGGCAACGACCCGCTGATGCTCTGGCAGGAGCGGGTCTTCACGCCGTGGTTCGTGAAGTACGTGCCGTGGACGTACGCCATCCATCCCAACTGGCTCACCTACGGCGGGCTGGTGCTCACCGCCGCGGTGATGGCGTGGGCCGGGCGGCATTTCTACACGCGGGCGTGGGCGGCGGCAAAGCACGGCGCGACAGACATGAACACGCTCATCGCCGTGGGCACGGGCGTCGCGTTCATCTACTCGGTCGCCGCGACCGTGGCGCCGGGGTTTTTCGCCTCGCGCGGCGTTGCCCCCGACGTGTACTACGAGGCCGTCATCCTCATCACGGCCTTCATCCTGATGGGCAACGCGCTCGAGGCGCGCGCCAAGCGCAGCACCGCGGCCGCGCTCCGCGCTCTCGTGCGCCTGCGTCCCAAGACGGCGCGCGTCGTGCGCGGCGGCGTGGAGTCGGACATCGCCATTGACGACGTCCTCCCCGGCGACGACGTGATCGTGCGCCCGGGCGAACGCGTCCCGGTGGACGGCGTGCTCGTGAGCGGCGCGAGCGACGTGGACGAGTCGATGCTGACCGGCGAGTCCATGCCCGTGCTGAAGAACGCCGGCGATCGCGTGGTGGGCGGCACCGTTAATGGGCGCGGCGCGTTCCAGTTGCGCGCCACGGCCGTGGGCGCCGACAGCGTGCTCGCGCGCATCGTGCAGCTGATGCGCGACGCGCAGGGCTCCCGCGCCCCCATTCAGGCGCTCGCCGACCGCGTCAGCGCGGTCTTCGTGCCATCCGTGATGGTGCTGGCCGTGGTCACGTTCGGCGTCTGGTTCTGGGCGCTCACCCACGCCGGCGCCTCCTCGAGCGAGGCCGCCGTGCGCGGCATCGTGTCGGCGCTCGCCGTGCTCATCATCGCCTGCCCGTGCGCGATGGGACTCGCCGTCCCCACCGCGGTGATGGTTGCGACTGGACGCGGTGCGGCGCTCGGCATTCTGGTCAAGGGCGGGGAAGCGCTGCAACGCGCCGGCGATATCTCCACGGTGGTGCTCGACAAGACGGGGACAGTGACCGAAGGCAAGCCGGGCGTCACCGATGTGGTGCGACTGCCCAACTCGGCGCTCTCCGACGACGAGTTCCTGCGACTGGTCGCCTCCCTTGAGCGCGCTTCCGAGCATCCGCTTGGCGATGCGATCGTCCGCCATGCGGATTCTCGCGGACTCTCCCTGGCAGGCGTGGAGTCGTTCGCCGCCGTGCCGGGGCGCGGCGCCACGGGCGTCGTGGACGGACGCGCGATCGTTGCCGGCAATGCCGCGTTGCTGGCCGATTGGGGGCTCGACGCGGCGCCGCTCGCCGCACACGCATCGCGCGTCACCGGAGAGGCGAAGACCCCCGTCTACGTCGCCGTGGATGGCGCGCTCGCCGGGCTCGTCGCCATTGCCGATCCGCTCCGTGACACCTCCCGGGCGGCGATCGCTCGCCTTCGCGCGCTTGGCCTCGACGTCGTGATGCTGACCGGAGACCACCAGCGCACCGCCGAAGCGATCGCGCGTCAAGCCGACATCCCGCGCGTCGTCGCCGAGGTGCTCCCCGACGGGAAGGTCGCCGAGGTGAAGCGCCTGCAGGCCGAAGGGCGCGTGGTCGCCATGGTGGGCGACGGCATCAATGACGCCCCCGCGCTCGCCCAGGCCGATGTGGGCGTGGCGATCGGCACGGGCACCGACGTCGCCGTCGAGGCCGCGGACATCGCGCTGATGCGCGGCGACCTGCACGGCGTCGCCGACGCCATCGAGTTGTCGCGCCGGGCCATGCGCCTGATGCGGCAGAATCTCTTCTGGGCGTTCATCTACAACGTGATCGGCATTCCGGTCGCTGCCGGTGTGCTCTATCCGTCGTTCGCCGTGCAACTGAGCCCGATCCTCGCGAGCGCGGCGATGGCGTTCAGCTCTGTCTCCGTGGTCGCGAACTCCCTGCGTCTGCGCGCTTGGCGCCCACGGCGCGCGTCATCCCTTCAGCCGGCATAGATCCATGGCCCGCGCGCTTCCGACACAACCGCCCTCCTGCGGGTGCGCCACGCACGAAACACCCGCGCGGCATGCCGTGGCCGTGGATGCCGACATCAAGCGCCGAAACATCACGCGCCTACGCCGCATCGAGGGACAGGTTCGCGGCCTGCAGAAGATGGTGGAAGAGGACCGGTATTGCGCCGACATCCTCGTGCAGGTCTCATCCGTGCAGGAGGCGCTGCGCGCCGTCTCGCGCGAGTTGATGCGCAACCACCTCAAGCACTGCGCGGCGTCCGCCATCCGCAAGGGCGATGCGGAGGCGGAAGCGATGTACGATGAGCTCGTCGAACTGATGCGTAAGCACGCACGATAGGTGCGTGGTGGGCGGAGGGACGGGGGCGGGGTGCGGAGGTCCACTCCTCCCTCCTCTCCAACCCCCCCGCACTCCGCCTCGTCCCTGTAGTTTGCTTCATGCCTCGCTTCGCGCTCCTCCTCACGTTGCTATTCGCGCCGGTCCTCAGCGCTCAGCAGCCCCCGCCCCCCGCGATCGACTCCATCGCGCTCTGGAACGACTTCACGGCGCTCTCCGCCGACTCGATGGAAGGGCGCCGGACGGGAACGCGGGGCGGCGCGTCCGCCCGCGCCTATCTCGTCCGGCGCCTTACCGCCGCTGGCGTCGAACCGCTCGTCCCCGGCTACGTGCAGCACTTCGATGCCGGCGGGCGCGACACGTCGAGCCGCGACGGCGTCAACGTGCTCGGCGTCGTCCGGGGCGCCGACACGTCGCGCGTCATCGTCATCAGCGCGCACTTCGATCACCTCGGGGTCCGCAACGGCCAGGTGTACAACGGCGCCGACGACAACGCGTCGGGAACGGCCGCGGTGCTCGCCCTCGCCGCCGCGTACGCGGCGCAGCCGCCGAAGCACTCGATGATCTTCGCCTTCTTCGACGGCGAGGAAGCCGGCATGCACGGCTCGCGCGCGTTTGTCGAGCGGCCGCCGATCCCGCGGCGCCGCATCGTTGCGAACGTGAACCTCGACATGGTGGCCCGGCTCGACAAGAACGAACTCTGCGCCGCCGGCGCCACGCCATATCCGTTCTTCCGTCCGCTGCTCCGCGCCACCGCCGCGGCGGCGCCCGTGAAGCTCCGCATGGGGCACGACCTCAGCACGCCCGACGGGCTCGACAACTGGACGAGCCTCTCCGATCACGCCTCGTTCCATGCCGTCGGCATTCCCTTCGTGTACTTCGGCGTCGAGGACCATCCCGACTACCACCGCGTCACGGATGACGCCGAGCGCGTGGACGCCGGTCGGTATCTCGCCGCCGTGCGGACCATCGGCGACTTCCTGCGTCGCCTCGACGGTGATCTGGAGAAAGTCGTGCCCGGGCGGCGCCAACCCTGATCGCGGCAGGCGCGCGCCGACGCTCTGCGGCGCGCGAACGCAGGGACGCACGCCGAACGGCCCGCACCCGGCGCGATGCCGGATGCGGGCCGTTGGTACTCCGGACGCCGTTGCACGCCTGGAGGCCGTGCGCCCGGTGGCCGCCGCCGCAAGGGGTCGGCGCGGCCTACACCATTAGAAGCTCGACCGCAGCGACACCACCACGCTGCGCCCGGGTTCTGGACGGAAGAAGCCAGCGTTCGCCGTCTCCGCGTAGAGCCTGTTGGTCAGGTTGTTTACCTGCACGTCGAGGTCCTGACGCACGCCGCCGATCGTGAACAGGTGCGCCCCGCCGCGCAGGTGCTGCACCGTGAACGCCGGCAGGGTGTTCCCCACCGGGCTCGACCCGGCGATGACGTCCTTCTGCTCGCCGTTGCGGCGCACCGCGTACTCTATCCACCCGCGCCCGCTGGCCGCGCGCCAACCCAGCGTCCCGACCAACTTGCTGGAATAGGTATCGCCGATCGGAATGGTGCGGTCGAGCAAGTTCACGCTCTTCACTCGCGAGTAGTTTGCCGACGCCGTAGCGCCGCGCGGCAGCAGCACCGTGCCCGTCGCCTCGTAGCCCGACGCGCGCAGCTTGCCGACGTTGACGTTCTGGTACTCGGGGAGGTTGGTCACCCTCCGCCCGGTGGGGCTGATGCGCACCGCGTCACGAATGTCGTTGCGATATGTGAACGCCTCAACGGCGAATCGCTCATCACGGTACTTGAGCCCGACGTCGGTGTTGATGCTCTGCTCGGGCTTCAGGTCCGGCGCGGCTGATTGGTACGCCGACCCCTCCGGCGTCGAGCCGTTGAAGTAACGCTCTACCAGGTTGGGCGCGCGGAAGCCGCGACCCACCGACGCCACGAGGTTCAGCTTCGGCGTCAGCTTGAACAGCGCGTTCGACGCGAAGACGCCCGTGGACTGCTGGTCGCCCGGCGGAATCGTCGTCAGCCCCGCGGTCGGCAGCGCTTCGGAGCTTACCTTCTGCCAGCGGCCGCCGACGATCAGCGTCAGCCGGTCGTGCAGGCGCAGGTCATTCTGCAGGAACACGCCAAGACTCGACAGCGTCGCCGACGGCAGGGACGGCGTGTTCTTCGACCGCGGGCGCGGCGGGCCAAACCCGAACACGGTTGTCTGGCTGGAGTCGCGTCCCGTGGCGTCGTCGTGGAAGTAATCCACGCCGTACACCATGATGTTGCGCGACAGGACCTTCGTGGCCTCGGCGCGGAACCCGTTCGTCGTCAGGTCGGTGTGGTTGCGCGTCTGGATGTCCACGCCCGCGTTCGCCGGGTAGCCCGTCCCGAAGGGGGCGAAGATTCCCTGTGAGAGGTCGCGGCCGTTCACCTGCCGGTACGCGGTCACATCCATCTTGTCCAACACCTTCGCGCCGCTCAGCACGCCCGTGCTGAAACCGGTGCTCCACTTCGTGAAGCTCTGCGTCGGATACGAGATCTGGATCTTCGTCTGGTTGCCGCCGAGGAGCGCGGGGTCGACGTAGCCGAAGCCGGAGTTCTTGGCGTCGTACGTCTCCGCGCGCACGAAGGCGCCGGCGCCGGACTTGTACCGCCAGCCCAGGTAGGCCGACGCGTTCTTGTCGCTCACACCCGAGTTCTGCAGCATCACCTCGTCGGTGAAGCCCACGTTTCCATACGAGCCCTTCGGCGCGGTGTAGTTGCCGGCGTCGCGCTTGGCCCCGGTGGCGAGGAAGACGAAGTTCCCCGCGCGCGCCGTCAGCGACGCGTCGCCGCGCGTCAGCTCACCCGCGCTGCCGTAGCGGTAGCCGATCGAGCCCGCTGCCTTCGGCGCGTTCCTCGCGAAGCTCGGCACCTTGGTGATGATGTTCATCACGCCGCCGATGGCGTCGGTCCCGTAAAGCACGGAAGCCGGGCCACGCACGACCTCCACGCGCTGGATGGTCGCGACGTCCACGATGCCGGGGATCTCGCCGAAGTCCTGCTGGCGGCGCGCGTTGTTCAGCCGCAGGCCGTCCTGCAGGAGCAGGATGCGCTGGCCGCGCTGGCCGCGAATCGACGGACGGGCCTGGTTGGTGCCCGTGCCAATCACATCCACGCCGGGAAGCTCACGCAGGAGGTCGGCGGCGGTGTTCGGCTGGCGCTCGCGAAGCACCGCGGAATCGAGCACGCTCACCGGCGTGGGCACGGCCTGGACGTCCGTCGGGCGTCGCGTGGCGGTGACCGTCACCGCGCCGAGCGATGTCGTGCGGGTGGCGCGCGTCGAGTCGCTGCTGCTGTTGTTGTTCGGCAGGCCGGACTGAGCGCCGGCTGCAGTGGTCACTAGGATGAGAGCCGCGGCGGCGGTACCCACGCGGGCGGCTGAGAGAAGAGTGTAAGGGAGCATGGATGGAGCCTAGGCCAGGGGCCCAACCATCCCAATTGCCACTTGTACGTAAGAAGTTACCCTACATCAATCCCGTGTTCGAGGCAGTAGCGCGTGAGGCCGGCCACGGTATGGATGCCGAGTTTCTTCATCAGCGCCTGCCGGTGCGCCTCGACGGTGCGCGTGCTGATGCCCAGATGCGCACCGATCTCCTTGTTCGCGCTCCCCTGCGCGATCCCGATGAGCACCTCGCGCTCGCGGGGAGTGAGCACCTCGGTGCCGGGTGGGGCTGGTGGCGCCACGGCCGCGGCCGACTTGCCTTCGCGCAGCGCCTGTGCCACGCGCTGCGCGACGAGCGCCGAGAAGTACGTGTCACCCGCAAAGACAGTCTTGATCGCGCGCCGCAGCTCTTCCGGCGCGGAGTCCTTGCGGCAGTAGCCGTGCGCGCCGGCGCGCACGCTCTCGAGGATGTACTCGGAGTCGTCGTGCACGCTGAGCATCAGCACGCGCGTCGTCGGCGCCCGCTCGAGGATCTCGGGCACCGCGTGCAGCCCTGAACCGCCGGGCATCGAGATGTCGAGCACGAGCACATCGGGCGTGAGCGACGCGGCCAGCGCGATCGCCGCCGCCGCCGTGGCCCCCTCGCCGACGATCTGGAACTCGGTCCCGTCCTCGAGGACATGGCGCAGCCCTTCCCGCACGATGACGTGATCGTCCACGAGAACCAGTCGGATGGGCGCGCTCATGGCGTCGAATCTTCAGCGAGTGGGACGTCGATGGCAATGGTCACACCCTCGTGCCGGGCACTCGTCACGCGCACCTCGCCGCCGACGCCCGCGATGCGCTCCCGCATGCCGGCCAGCCCAAGGTGCCCCGCCGCCTCGAGCCGCTCAAGTTCGCGCGCATCGAACCCCGGGCCGGCATCACGCACCGCAAGCCGCACGCGACCACCGCTCGCCGACACCGTGACCTGCACCGGCGCATTCGGCGCGTGCCGGCCGACGTTGGAGAGGCTCTCCTGCAGGGCGCGGAAGAGCGCCACCTCCGCGTCGTCGCTCACCACCGGCAGGCTCTCCGGCGCGTCGAAGGTGGTGGGCGCCTCGCGGCGCGACGCGAACTCGCCCACGAGTGAGCGCAGCGCGGGCAGCAACCCAAGGTCATCGAGCAGCGAGGGGCGCAGGTCGTGCGTGACATCGCGGATCTGCGTGAGTCCCGTGTCCACCAGCGCCACGGCGCGCGCCACGCGCCGTCGCAGCGCGTCGTCCACCCGTTCGCCGATCGCGCCGAGTTCCAGCTTCAACGCCGCGAACACCTGCGCCGTCTCGTCGTGCAGTGCCAGCGACAGGCGCCGGCGCTCCTCCTCATGCTGGCGCACCATCCGGCGCTGCAGGTGCTCGAGCTCCGCGGTGCGCAGGCGCAGTCCATCGGCCAACTCGTGGTTCACGAGCAGCAGGATGCCCGCGCACGCCCCGAGCAGGAAGAGAATGTCGAGGTAGTAGCCCCACGGCGTCCACACGCCGCGCGCGCGGAGAATGGGATAGTCGAGGTGGTGCAGCCCCCACAGCAGGAACGTCACTGCCAGCATCGACGCGCCGCTCGACGGGTTCTTCAGCCGGTACCGCAGGAACATCACGCCCGTTGCCAGCGTCGCGGCGCTGAGGAACGCCACGGCGGGCCCGGCGGCCAGCAGGAAGTTGTCCATCTGGAAGATCGCGAGGTACGCCCAGAGCGGCGGGAAGGCGACCGCAAGCCAGTAGACGTTTCGCCATTGCGCCCCGCGGCTGAACCCGATGGCTGTCCAGAGCAGCGCGAGCGCCGCCTCCCCGGTGAAGAGCTGATGGAAGAACAGCCAGATCAGGTCCTGCTGCACCATGAACGCCAGCATCGACAGCAGGCGCGCGAGGTACATGCTCCACGCAATGCCGAACCAGGCGAAGTAGGGACGCTCGTACCGCACGTACAGCGCAAAGCACAACCCGCCGGCCAGCGATGTGATCGCCGCCTGCAGAATCGCGGCATCGAGTTCGAGGATGTCGGCGTTCATGGGGAAGGGGAGGGCGAAAGGGCGGCCTGGACGTTCTGGAGCGCGCACGCCGTGCGCGCGGGGCCGCGGCCGCTGACGAGCGCGACGCGGGCGCCGAGCGCCAGCAGGGTGTCCGCGAACGCCGCGTGCATCGCATGCCGGTCCGCTTCGGCCGGACGGTCGCGCACGCCGTCCGGAATCCACGGCAGGTCCGGCGCGCACAGCAGGTATAGCTCGGCCAGCGACGCGCGACAGGCGGTCTCGATCCACGCCGGGCAGGCGCCGTAGTAAGCCCTCGCGTAGACCAGCGTACTCACCAGATCGGTGTCGGCCACCAGTACTGGCGGCGCACCGGCCGCCGCCGCCTCCAGCGCCGCCTGCGTCGCCCGTGCAATCGGCTCAACGTCGGCCGCGCTCAGCGTGCCGCCCCGCGCCTCGGCGTACGCGCGCGCCGCCTCGGGCGCCCACGGCGCGTCCAGCGCGTCGGCAAGCTCGCGCGCGAGCGTCGTCTTGCCCGTGCACTCCGAGCCGGTCACCACCACGCGTCGCGTCACGCCACCGCGCCCTGCGCGCGCAGCGACGCCCGCCACCCGCGATAACCCATCGCGGCGAGTGCCAGGAACACGGCGTACTGCACCGCCGTGAGCGGCAGGCCGCGCGCGATGAACAGAGGGACGTACACCAGGTCGGCCGCGATCCAGATGAGCCAGTTCTCGAGCAGCTTCCGCGTCATCATCCACTGGGCGATGAGGCTCGCGCTGGTGAGCATCGCGTCGAAGTACGGCACCGGTGAATCCGTGAACCGGTCCAGCAGCGCCCCCAGCCCGAGGCCGACCACGAGGAAAAGCGGCACCACCATCATCCACAGCCGCCGCGAGGCCCGCGAGACCTTGAGCCGCGTGTGCTGCGCGCCGCCGAAGAGCCACTCGTACCATCCGTACACGGAGAGGCCGAGATAGACGAGTTGAAGCACCGCGTCGGCGTAGAGCTTCGCCCGCCAGAACAGGACGAAGAAGATGGCGACGTTCACGATCGCGGTCGGCCAGCTGGCAATGCGCTCGCGCGCCGAGAGGTAGACGCTCACCAGTCCGAACGCCACCGCGATGAGCTCCACCGGATTCACGGAGCGCAGCGCGTCGGCGACGGGCTGGAGCAGTTCGGCGGCGGGCACCGCGCGCTACGGCCGGACGCGCGGCGCGTGCAGGTAATCCACCGCCAGGCCGGTCATCACCTGCACGCCATACGGGAGCGCGCTCTCGTCGGCGAAGAACTTGGGGCTGTGGTTGGGGGACGCGTCCTCCACCCGCACGCTGTCCGGTGTGACACCCATGAAGACGAACAGCGAGGGCACCTTCTGGCCGAAGAAGGCGAAGTCCTCCGAGGGCGTCCACGCGATGTCGGCGAAGGCGCGGCGCGCGTAGCGTTGCAGCGTCGGCGCCATCTGCGCGGTCAGCGCGCGCTCGTTCACCAGCACCGGCGTCTGTGGCTGGATCACCACGTCCGCCGAGCCCCCCCACGCCGCCGCGACGCTGGTGACGGTCCGCTTGATGCGCTCGTGAATCTCCGACTGCATCGCCGAGTCGAACATCCGGATCGTCCCCGAGAGCACCACGCTGTCCGGGATGATGTTGCGACGCACGCCGCCGTGCACCGATCCAATCGTGATCACCGCCGGCGCCTGCGCGAGGTTGGTCTGCCGCGAGACGATGGCCTGCAGCGCGTTGATGGCCTGCGCCGTCACGACGATGGGATCGATCCCGGCCCACGGCACCGCGCCGTGCGTCTGCCGACCGCGAATTACGATGTCCAGCATGTCGCTGCTCGCCATCGCGCCCTCGGCCTTGTACCCGACCTCGCCCGCCCGTCCCGGGCGCACGTGGAGGCCGAAGACGGCCTCGACCTTCGGATTGTCCAGCACCCCCTCGGCAATCATCTCCTTCGCGCCGCCCGTCTCGCCCGCCGGGGGACCTTCCTCCGCCGGCTGGAAGAGGAACACCACCGTCCCCGGCAGCCGCTCTCGCATCCCGGCCAGCACTGTCGCCGTGCCCATCAGGATGGCCACGTGGTTGTCGTGCCCGCAGGCGTGCATCACCCCCACCTGCTGGCCGTTGTACTCCGTGCGCACGCGCGACCGGAACGGCAGATCCACCTCCTCCGTCACCGGAAGCGCGTCCATATCAGCGCGCAAGGCGATCACCGGGCCGGGACGACCACCGCGCAGGACGCCCACGACCCCGGTCTTCGCCACGCCGGTGCGCACGTCGATGCCGAGCGAGCGCAGATGCGCCGCGACGACGCCGGCGGTGCGGACTTCACGGTTGCCCAACTCGGGGTGCTCGTGCAGGTCGCGCCGCCAGGAGACCACCTGTGGGAGCACCGCCTGGGTGCGCTTCTTGATCTCGGTCTCAAGCGCCGTGGGTGTTTGGGCGCGGAGGGCGGAGGCCGCGACGGCGGCGAGGAGGGCGACAAAGACGTGGCGGCGCATGGCAGGTGGTTGTGGGGAAATTGGACGCTAATAGCCCCGTCCCGGGAATTACAGAGCGCAACCCGTCCGTCGCTCTGTCAAATTCCCCGGTTACCTGCTACGTTTCATCGTTTCCCAGCGGCCGGGACCAGACCGTGAAGGCCGCCCACCACGACCCGGTATTATGGCGAAGGAAGAAGCGATCGAACTCGAGGGCACCGTTTCGGAAGTGCTGCCCAGTGCCACGTTCCGCGTGCACCTCACCAACGGACATGACGTGCTGGCGACGATGGCCGGCAAGATGCGCCGGCACCGCATTCGCGTCCTCGCCGGCGATCGCGTCTCGGTGGAGGTGTCGCCCTACGACCTGAGTCGCGGCCGCATCACCTTCCGGCACAAGACCTGATCGGGCTCGGGGTACATGACGAAAGCGGCGGAGGCCTTTGGCCTCCGCCGCTTCTGCATTCGGGCATTCAATGCCTAGTGCTTGGCCGCCGCCGCCGCCGGCGCGTCAGGCTTCAGGTAGGTCGCCTTGTGGATACGGTACGCAACCGTGTTCGCCACGATGGCGAGCACGATGATGATGGCGGCGATCCCCCATCCCTGCGACGACGGCGAGTAGCTCTGCTGGCTGTTCATTCGGCGGGCTCCATTTCAGTGCGGGAATTGTAGCGGGAACGCGCCCCTCCGCGCAACGCGCCATCAACCGTCCACCGTCCACCGTCCACCGTCAGCCCCTATTTCCCCCGCATCCGCCTGAGTTCGCGCCGGTCCTTCTTAGAGTCGGACCATCCGGCCTGTGGATTGAACATGCTCGCCGCCTTCAGCTGCGCGGCCAGTTTCTCGCGGGCGGCCAGGGAGTCAGCGGTCTCCTCGTACATCAACTGCGCCTGCTTCGCCGGCCCGCGACGGGCGTTCAGGTCGCGGACGACGACGATGTGCTCGTACGGCCCGAGGCGCACCCGGATTTCGTCGCCCACCCGCACCACGTGCGCGGGCTTCGTGCGGGCGCCGTGGTGGAGCACCTTGCCCCCGCCGATCGCCTCCACGGCGAGGGCGCGCGTCTTGAAGAAGCGCGCGGCCCACAGCCACTTGTCGAGCCGGACGATCGCGTCGTCGGTGTCGTCAGTGTCGTTCCGTGCCATATTGCAAGATATGCCGCGTTCCGTCGCCGCAAACTGCCTTCCCATCCTGCTCGCGATCCCGCTCCTCGCCGCCTGCGGCGAGGACCCCCGCGTCGTCCGCGCCGAACGGGCCAGACGCGAAGTGGATGCGGTGGCCCAGCAGGTCACGTCGGCGCCGCGATCGCCCGCGACTGGGCGCTGGGATGAGGTGCAGCTCACCCGTCGGCTTGTGGACGCCGGCTTGGCGCCGCGCGCCGACGACTCGATCCCCGCGCACCCCCGCCTCCCCGTCCGCCCGGTTACCCTGCGCGTCGGGTCGGCGCACCTGCTCGCCTGGATCTTCGCCGACTCCACCTCACGCCGGAGCGTCAGCGCGACCATCGACACGCTCTCCGCCATCCCCAAGGGCCAGCCCAATCCGTGGGCGGAGCCGCCGATGTTCGTGACGCAGAGCAACCTCATCGCGGTGCTGGTGGGCGGCAGTGACCGTCAGCGGGAGCGCGTACGGTTGGCCATCGAGGCGGGCCTCCCGGTCCCTGCGCGCTGATCGACTGCGGCGTACGCGACGAGCACCCGCTGGAACCGGCGCCCGTACCTGCTCGTACTACGTACGGGCGTTCGCGCGTATGGCGCGGTTGCCCAGCCCTCCCCCAGATTTCACCAGCGCGTCTGGCCACCAGCGGCCGGACCCGATCATCCGAGGAATCCCATGAACGTCCGCCGCACCCTGTCCGCGCTCGCCGTGGCCAGCCTCCTGCCCGCCCTGGCTTCCGCGCAGGCCCTCCCCGACGGCAAGGCCCTGCTCGCCAAGCACGTCGCCGCCATCGGCGGCCGTGAGGCGATGGAAAAGCACACTTCGCTCCACATGACCGGCACCTTCTCGATGGCCGCCATGGGCATCGAGGGACCCGTGCACATGTACCGCGCCAAGCCGTCCATGATGCTGCAGCAGATCACCCTTGGCTCGTTCGGCGAGATGACCACCGGCTTCGATGGCACGACGGCGTGGAGCATCAACCCGATGGCCGGCGCCTCGCTCCTCTCCGGTGAGCAGGCCGCGCAGATGAAGCAGCAGGCCGATTTCTTCTCCGACTTCCCCGATCCTGCCAAGTACACGACCATCGAGACCCTCGGCCTCGAGGATTTCGAGGGGCGGAAGTGCTACAAGGTGAAGCTGGTGCGCGCCGACGATAAGAGCGAGGCGATCCAGTTCTTCGACGCCGAGACCGGCCTCGCCGCCGGCATGGTGCGGACGATGGAGAACCCGCAGATGGGCAAGATCGAGATCACCATGGTGATGTCGGACTACAAGGATCAGGGCGGCGTGAAGATGCCGGGCAAGATGGTCCAGCGGACCCCGCAGGGGGACGTGGTGCTCACCTTCACCTCGTACGAGTGGGACAAGGTGGACGCCAAGACGTTCGAGCTTCCCGATGCCGTGAAGTCGATGGTCAAGCCGTAGGTCCATCGGCGCGAAGCGTAAGCGGGGGGCCGTCGGCGCGAGCCGGCGGCCCTTCGCGTCTTGTGCGGGGTCGGCAACGGCGGACTCGGCGACCGCGGGGCAGGTGCTTGCGGGCCACCGCGACCGGCGCGACGTTGAGCGCGACCCTCGACCCTCGGATCAGTCATGACCGCCTTCCGCCTTTCGTTCGCCGTCGCCTTGGCGACGGTGTTCCTGGCGCCGGATGCCGCTGCCCAGCAGCCGCCGGCCGCCGCTGCGACCATTGCTTCGCGCACCGCCGGACTCGACAAGCGCGACGGCTTCATTCCGGTCTACCTCAACGACCGCACCGGCGCCGTCCTGCTCGAACTGCCCAGTGATTCACTGCGCGTGCTCTTCATGACCACGCTCGCCACCGGCTTCGGCTCGAACGCCATCGGTCTCGATCGCGGATCGGGCGGCGGCGTGCGCGTCGCCCGTTTCGACAAGGCGGGCGAGCGCGTGCTCGTCACCTTCGAGAACACGCAGTACCGCAGCAGCGGCGCCGCCGATCACCAACGCACCGTCGCGGAAGGGTTCTCCGCCAGCACCGTCGCCGCGATCCCGCTCCTCGCCGAAGAAGGCGGCCGCCTTCTCGTAGACGCCACCGAATTCGTGATGCGCGACTGGAACGACATCGGCGGGACGTTCGCCCGCAACCGGCAGGGGAACTACACGGTCGCCCGCGACCGGTCGCACCCGTACAAGCCGTACACCAAGGGCTTCGCCGACAACACCGAGATTGACGTCGCCCTCACGATGGCCGCCGCCGGTGAACCGGGCGGCGCACTCGGCCGCTTCGTCCCCGACGCGCGCGCGATCAACTTCCGGCAGCACATCACTCTGCAGCGCCTCCCCGACGACCAGTTCCGTCCGCGCAAGGCGGACCCGCGCGTCGGGTTCTTCGGCATCTCATTCAAGGACTACGCCGCCCCCATCCAGGCCCAGCTCGAACAGCGCTGGGCGTCGCGGCATCGCCTCGAGCGCGTCAATCCCAATGACCCGCGCAGTCCCATCAAGAAGCCGATCGTGTATTACGTGGATCGCGGCATTCCCGAGCCGCTGCGCACCGCCACGCTCGAGGGCGTGGGCTTCTGGGTGGAAGCGTTCGACCGCGCCGGGCTCAAGGGCGCATTCAAGGTCGAGCTGCTCCCCGAAGGCGTCGATCCCATGGACGCGCGGTACAACGTCGTGCAGTGGATCAACCGCAACGAGCGCGGCTGGTCGGTCGGCGGCGCGCTCACCGACCCGCGCACGGGCGAGATGCTCAAGGGGATGGCGCGGATGGACTCGCACCGCAATCGCACCGACTACAACATCTACGCGGCGTTCCTCGGCGCCGAGCCGGCCGCCGCTGACACGGCCTTCGTGCTCGCGCGCATCCGGCAGGTCAGCGCGCACGAGGTGGGCCACACCCTTGGCCTCGGGCACAACTACATCGCCAGCACGTACGAACGCGGCTCGGTGATGGACTACCCCGCGCCGCGCATCCGCGTGACGAACGGCAAGATCGACATCAGCGCGGCCTACGATCGCGGCCCGGGCGCGTATGACGTGTGGGCCATCCGGTGGGGCTACGGGGTCTTCCCCGCCGCGCACGAGTCTGATTCGCTGGCCGCGATCGTCGCCGAGGGACTGCGCAAGGGCTACCTGTACCTGAGCGACGGCGACGCGCGCTCGGACGGCGCCGCTGATCCGCGCACCAACCTCTGGGACGATGCGGCGACGCCCACGGAGTTCCTGCGCCACCAGATGGACGCCCGGCGCATCGCCCTCCGCGCGTTTGGCCTGCGCAACATCCGCGCCGGCGAACCGCTCGCGCTGCTCCAGGACCGCTTTCCCCTCCTGTACTTCTTCCACCGCTTCGCCCTCAACGGCGTCACCAAGACGCTCGGCGGCCTCGAGTACGCCAACGTGATGAAGGGCGATGGCCAGCAGGCCACGCGCGTCATCAGCGGCGCGCGCCAGCGCGAGGCGATGCAGCAACTGCTCGGCGCCCTCGCGCCCGAGGAACTCGCCATTCCCGACACGGTGCTCACGCTCTTCGCGCCGCGGCTCGATGCCGGTGGGAACGTGGAGCTCATCGGCCAGCGCACCTACCCGGCCTTCGATGAACTCGGTGCCGCGCGCACGCTCGCGCAAATGATCGTGGACGGCATCCTGCAGCGCGAACGCGCGGCGCGGATGGTGCAGTACGCGGCGCGGACGGCCGACCCGTACACCCTGCAGGACGCGATGGCGGCGCTGGTGAAGGGGACGTGGGACGCCGCGCCGCCGACGAGCGGCAAGCTCGCCGCCATCCAGCGCGTCACCCAGCGCGCCGTCGCCGACCGGCTCGTCCTGCTCGCCGCCGACAAGGAAGCCTCGCCCGAAGTGCGCGCGATCGTCGAGTATGAGCTCACGCGCCTGCGCGATGCCGCCGCATCCAAGGCGGCCGCCGCGACAAATGACGATGGCAAGGCGCACTGGCAGGCCATCGCGCAGGTGATCGGCCGATACAAGGAGACCGGCGCGGTGCCCGAGCTGACGCCTGCCTTGCGTCCGCCCCCGGGCGATCCGTTCGGAGACGACTATGACCCTTGGCCTTGAAACCGCCGCCAGATTGTGCGGGTATTGAAGGAGACGGGGCACCTCCCGGGGTGCCCCGCGCCACATCTCCCACCGCGCAAGGCGCGTCGCGCCGGAGCGATCGTATGAAGTCCCTGCTCGTCCTTTCGATGCTGGTCAGTGCGCCGCTCGCGGCGCAATACGGCGGCGGCCAGAACCACAACCAGGATCTCCCGCGTTCCATCGCGCTCGGCGGCAGCGTGCACTACGGCGCGCCGCAGAACGAATTCGCGAGCAACGTGAACGCGGCTTGGGGCGTCAACGGCTTCGTCGGCTGGCGCCTCGGCGAGTCACCGCTCTATCTCCGCGCCGATCTCGGTTACGACAATTACGGGTGGCGCACGCGACGCGTCCCCCTTGGCGGCGGCGCGCTGGGGCTCATCAGCGTGGACGTCAGCACCACGAACAACATCTTCAACGGCGGCATCGGCCTGCAGGCTGGCGCCCCGGGGCCGCATCTCACGCCGTACGCCGGCGGCTCGATCGGTTTCGCGTCGTTCGTCACGAGTTCGAGCGTCTCCGGGTCGGACCAGTTTGATAATGATCCCTTCGCCTCGTCCACGAACTACAGCGACGGCACATTCGCCAAGACGCTGTACGGCGGCCTCTACGTGCCGCTCACCAAGAACGGGCTCGCGCTCGACCTCGGCGTCCGCTACCACTGGAACGGCGAGGCGCGCTACCTCACCGAGCGCGATATCACGTTCGACGCGAACAACGATCCGGTCCTGCGGCCGCGCTTCTCGCGCGCCGACCTGCTGACGTTCCAGATCGGCGTGGCGTACAAGCGGCGGTAGCCGCCGGCGCGAGGGCAGGCCTTCGGGCGCCGCGGCCAACGGTCGCGGCGTCCGCATGCTATCGGTGCGCGGGGGTCTCGTGCCCGCCCGTCGTGCGCATCGCGATGAGCTCGCGTGCGCGCGCCACCGCCGCCTCCAGCGTCGGCAGGAGATTGTCCTCCCCGACCTCGTCGAGCAGGTCGCTCTTGCCGAGGGCGATCATTGGCTGCGAGTGCACCCCGCTCAGAATCAATGACGCCCGGTCGCGCCGCCCCTTCTTCACGAGGTCGCGAATGACTCCGAGCCCGGTGGCGTCGAGCACGTTCACGCGCGCCACGTGCAGGATGAGCACCTTCGGCGACCGCTCGATCTCGGCCATGGTGTCCCGGAACTTCTCCGCCGCGCCAAAGAAGAACGGGCCGTCGATCTCGTAAATCAGCACGCCCGGTGGCACGTCGAGCGCGCGGAGCGCTCGGTCGTCCTCCTCGTCACCCATCGCGCGCACCGTCGTCGCCTCCCCCATCTCCCGGATGAAGAGGAACGACGCCAGAACCATCCCCACGCCGAGCGCCACCGTGAGGTCCACGAAGACCGTGAGGAAGAACGTCGTCAGCAGGACGGCCACGTCGCCGCCTGGCGCCGTGAGCAGGCCGCGGAAGGTCCGCCACTCGCTCATGTTGTACGCCACGACCATCAGCAAGCCCGCGAGCGTTGCCATCGGGATCAGCGCCGCCCACCGCCCGGCGAAGAGCGTGATGCCAAGCAGGGTGACTGCGTGAACGATCCCGGCCACCGGCGTCCGCCCGCCGGCGCGGACGTTCGTCGCCGTGCGGGCGATCGCGCCCGTCGCCGGAATGCCGCCGAACAGCGGTGTCACGACGTTCGCCACGCCTTGGGCCACGAGTTCCATGTTCGAGCGGTGGCGGCTGCCGATCATCCCGTCCGCCACCACCGCGGAGAGCAGCGACTCGATGCCGCCGAGCGCGGCGATGGCGAAGGCCGCGCCCACCAGTTGCAGCGCCGTCTGGATCGTGACCTCGGGGAGCACCGGCGCCGGGAATGACGCGTCGATCGCGCCGAAGCGGCTGCCGATGGTCTCGACGGGAAATCCGAGCAGCTGCACCGCCGCCGTGGTCAGCACCAGCGCGAGGAACGGCGAGGGCACCCTCGTCGTGAGCCGGTGCGCGGTTTGCACAATGACGACCGTGGTCAGCGCCACCGCCACCGCGGTCAGGTTCGCCGTGCGGGCGTGCTCGGCCAGCGCTTCGATCTTCGACACGAACTGCGCGGGCACGGTGCCCAGCGCCAGCCCGAAGAAGTCGCGCACCTGGCCGCTGGCTATCACCACCGCAATTCCGCTCGTGAAGCCCACCGTGACGGGGTGCGGGATGTACTTGATCACCCCGCCCATCTTGGCCACGCCGAGCGCAATCAGGATGAGCCCGGCCATTATGGTCGCGACGGTGAGTCCTCCCAGCCCGTGCTGCTGCACGATGCCGTACACAATCACCACAAAGGCCCCGGTGGGGCCGCCGATCTGCACGCGCGAGCCGCCGAGGGCGGAGATCACGAATCCGGCGATGATGGCCGTGTACAGCCCGGCCTGCGGTGGCACCCCGCTCGCGATCGCGAACGCGATGGCCAGCGGCAGCGCCACGATCCCCACGATCACGCCCGCGGCCACGTCCTTGGAGAACTGCGCGCGGTTGTAGTCGCGCAGCGTCGTCACGAGCTTGGGGAGGAGCATCAGTCGTCCCCCCGGAACCGCCGGTCGCGCTTGCGCTCGCCCGCGCGACGCTTCGCCGTCAGCCGCCGCTCCACCGACGCCTTGGTCGGCTTCGTCGCGCGGCGAACGCGCGGCACGACGAGCGCGCGCCGCACGAGCTCGGCCAGCCGACGCTCCGCCAAATCGCGGTTCTGCTGCTGGCTTCGCGTGTCGCTCGCCACGACACGCACGTTCCCCTCGGCGTCCAGGCGCGACGCGAGTGCCGTGCGCACGCGCGCCCGTTGCGCGTCGCTTAGTGCCGATGAGCGGTCCACGTTCCACGTCAGCTCCACCCGCGTGGAAGACGTGTTCACGTGCTGTCCCCCCGGCCCGCCCGCGCGCGTCGCCCGCACGAGGAGTTCGTCCGGCGGAATCGACACCGTGCCGTTGACCTGAAGGGGCGCTCGAATCGCCATGCGATGACGTGATTTGGGGCTGACGCCAGCGGAAACCTTCAATCTAATGGTGGCGGCGTCGAGGGTATCGTTGCATAATGCGACACATCGAAGCCGCGAAATTCCCTTGCATCCTGCAAGGGCCACCGGGAGGGCGATGCGCGCCAACTTCTTCCAGACCGCCGACGATCATGTGCGGGGGCTGCTCGAGCCGCGTCGGGTCGTGCGCTGGATCTACATCGCGCGCTTCTCGCTCGCCGCCTCCATCTACGTGGCGGCGATTCGGCTCTGGATGCAGACCGATCAGGAGAACACGCTCGTCGCGTCGCTGACCTTTGCGCTGACGATGATCGTCACGGTTCCCTCGGCCATCTGGACCGAAGTGCAGCGCCGGCCGCCCACCGTGGCGTTCATGTATGGCCAGTTCGTCTTCGACCTGCTGGTCGTGACGGCGGTGGTGCACGTCACCGAAGGCGCGGCCTCCGGCTTCGCCGCCCTGTACATCCTCGTCAACGCGGCCGCCGCCCTGCTCCTGCCGCGGCGTGGCGCGCTGCTCGTCGCCGGCCTCGGAAGCGCGTTCTACGTCGCCGACGTCATCGTCGTCGGCGCAGGTCCGCTCTCGCTGGCGCTCACGCTGCAGCTCGCGGTCTTCGTGGCTGTCGCCTTCGGCACGAGTTCCATCGCCGCGCGCTTGCGCGAGCGTGGCCAAGGGACGGAGCGACTGGAGGCCGAACTGGCGCGGGCGCGGCTGCGCGCCGCCGACATCCTCGCCAACATCCGCTCCGGCATCGTCACCGTGGATGAGTTCGGCAACCTGCAGTACGCGAACCCGATGGCGGCGGAACTGCTTGGCCTGCCGATCGGCGACAGCATCGGCCGCGGGATCCTCGCCGACCTCCGCCGCGTGGCGCCGGTCGTGGGCAACGCCCTTGACCACGCCCTGCGCGACAGCGTGCACCTCAGCCGCGCCGAGGGCTTCCTGACGCGGGACGGCGCCGTCTTCCCGGTCGGCGTGACAACCACGTCCGATCCCGGCGATGGGCAGCACGTGCCCCGCTCCGCGACGGCGATCTTCCAGGACATCAGCGACCAGAAGCGCCTCGAGCAGCTCAACCTGCGCGCCCAACGTCTTGAGGCCGTGGCCGAGCTCTCCGCGTCGCTCGCGCATGAGATCCGGAATCCGTTGGCGTCCATCCAGAGCGCCGTGGAGCAGATGGCCCGGCGCCCCGCGGCCACCGACGACGAACGCACTCTCGGCAACCTCATTGTGCGCGAGTCGGAGCGGCTTTCGCGCGTGCTCAACGAGTTCCTCGACTTCGCCCGGGTGCGTGTCACGCGCATGGAGGGCGTGGATCTCGGGCACGTCACGCGCGGCGCCGCGGCGCTTGCGCTCGCGCACCCCAGCCGACCGGACGGCGTGCGCGTGGACGTCGAAGTGGATGGCGTCGCGCTGCCGTTCGTCGGCGACGAGGACCTGCTGCACCGCGGGATATTCAACCTGGTGCTCAATGCCGTGCAGGCGTCGCCCTCCGGCGGGCAGGTGCGCGTCGCGGCGCGCGCGATTGCACGGGGGCAGCTCCCCTCGGGCGTGTCGTTCGATGACGGCGCCTACGAGATCCTCGTGACCGATCAGGGTCCGGGCATCAGCGCCGAGATCATTGAACGGCTCTTCGAGCCGTTTTCCACCACCAAGCCGGGCGGCACCGGACTCGGACTCGCCGTGACGCACCGCGCCATCGAGGCGCACAAGGGATACGTCCTCGTGGACACCGAGCAGGCCGGGACGCGCTTCACCGTGCTCCTGCCGCGCCCCCCACGCTCCACCGGAGAATCGGCGTGACCGACACCTCATTGCCCACCATCCTCATCGTGGATGACGAGACGGGCATCCTCGAGACGCTCGAGATCCTGCTGCGCAGCGAGGGCTTCGCGCCGCGGGTGGCGCATGGCGGACGCGCCGGCCTCGAGGCGCTCGAGTGCGGCGACCACGACATCGTGCTCACCGACGTGCGCATGCCGCAGGTCACGGGCGTCGAGATTCTCGCCGCCGCGCGACGCAAGGATCCCGATGTGCCGGTCATCCTGATGACCGCCCAGGCCACCCTGCAGACCGCGGTGCAGGCGGTCAACGAAGGGGCCTTCTACTACATCCAGAAGCCGTTCCGCAACGACGAGCTCGTCGCCATTCTCCGTCGCGCCGCCGAGAACCGGCATCTGCGGGTGGAGAACACGACCCTCAAGAAGGAAATCCGGCGGCGTGACCGCGCCGCCGAAGGGGCGCCGATCGGCGTCAGCAAGAAGTGGCTCGAGGTCGTGCGCATGGCCGAGGCGGTGGCGGCCACGGAGTCGACCGTGCTGGTCACTGGCGAATCCGGGACGGGCAAGGAGGTTGTGGCGCGCTACCTGCACGACCTGTCGGCGCGGGCGGATGGCGCCTTCCTGTCCATCAACTGCGGCGCGCTCCCCGAGGGGCTGCTCGAGAGCGAGCTCTTCGGCCACGTGAAGGGGTCCTTCACCGGCGCGACCAAGGACAAGTCGGGGCTGTTCACCGCAGCCAACGGCGGCACGTTCTTCCTCGACGAAATCGGCGAGACGACGCAGGCGACGCAGGTCAAGCTGCTGCGCGTGCTGCAGCAGCGCGAGATCATTCCGGTCGGTGCCACGGACGCCGTGCCCATCGACGTGCGCATCATTGCGGCGACGAATCGCGACCTCGAGGAGGAGATCAAGCGCGGGTCCTTCCGTCGCGACCTGTTCTATCGCCTCAACGTCATTGCCATCCACCTGCCGCCGCTGCGCGACCGCCGCGATGACATCCCGGTGCTGGCCGAGGCGTTCCTGCAGGGCGCCGCGTCGCAGCGTGGCGAGGCGCCCAAACGGCTGAGTGAGGACGCGCTCGAGATGCTGATGGAGTACGCGTGGCCGGGCAATGTGCGCGAACTCGAGAACGCGCTCGAGCGCGCGGTGATCCTGAGCGCCGGTCCCGTCATCGGCGTCACCGCGCTGCCGGAACGGCTCGCTGAGCGTCGTGCCGAGCCGCTCGTCGCCGAGCGCCCCACGCCGAATCCGACGCTCGAGACCATCGAGCGCGCGTACATCCTGTGGGTCCTGCAGAGCGAGCAGGGCAACAAGACGCGGGCCGCCGAAACGCTGGGCATCGACCCGTCAACGCTGCACCGCAAGCTCGCGCGCTACGGGGTGGAGACGTGACGGAAGCGGCGGCGCGCGCGGGCGCGCCGCACGCGGACGCGCGATCCGGCGGGCCGTCCGTTGGCGGGCCGGCGTGGTGGGCAGCGCGACCGTGGGCGCCGGCAGCGCTCGCCGCGCTGCTCGTGTTGATCATCGCCATCGCCAGCGTCACGCCCGATCCCATTGGCGTCTTCTGGGACGACGGCGTCTACCTGCTGTCGGCGCAGGCACTCGCCGCCGGCGACGGCTATCGCTACACCTATCTCCCTGGGGCGCCGCCGGCGATTCACTACCCGCCCGTCTTCCCGTTGCTGCTCGCGGCAGTGCTCAAGGTCACGCCCGAGTTTCCGTCGAACGTGGCGGTGCTCAAGCTGCTCAACCCCGTCTTCCTCGCGCTCGGCGTCTTCGGCGCGGTGCAACTGGCGCGGCGGCGGCTGGGCGCGCCCGCGGGCCCGGCCGCCGTCGCGGTCGCGATCTGCGCGCTCATCGCACCGGTGCTCGTGCTGTCGAACGTCCTGCTGAGCGAGACGCTGTTCTTCGCGTTGCTGGTCGGGGCGCTCTGGATCGTCGACACGCTCGTCGACCGTGGCGGCGTGCGCGCAGCGGTGTACGCGGGACTCGCCATCGCGCTCCTCGCGCTTGTGCGCACCGTGGGCGGCCTCCTGCTGCCCGCGGCGGTGGTCGCGCTGTGGATGCGTGATCGGCGTCGCGAGGCGGCGCTGATTGCCGCCGTGTCGCTCGTCGCCCTCGCGCCATGGCAACTGTGGGTCTGGCATGAAGCGCGCGGATTCCCCGACGAGTTACGCGGCAGCTACGGACCCTATCTCGAATGGGTCGTGGCCGGCTATCGACAGGACCTGTCGCTCGCCTGGGACGTCGTGGCGCGGAACGCGCGCGATCTCTGGCAGGCGTTCGGGGTCACCTTCGCCACGCGCGCGCCGCGTCCGGTGCAGTGGGGCGCCGCGGCGTTCGTGCTCGCCGGCTTGGCCGCCGGCGTCATCGCGCTGCTGCGGCGCGGCAGTGCGCTCGGAGGCTTCCTCGTGTTGTACGGCGTGGTGGTCCTCCTCTGGCCGTACAATCCCGAACGGTTCGTCTGGGGCGTCTGGCCGCTCGCCGCCGTGGTGCTCATCGAGGCGGCGCGATGGAGTGGCGCGACACTGAGTGACCGCTGGCCGCATGGCCAGCGTCTGATGACGGCGCTGCTCCTGGTGCTGATGGCTGGGCACGCGGCGTACGCGGCGCGCGGACTGGCCAACGGGTGGGCCGGCGCGCCGCAACGGACCATGACACAGCGCTTGTGGCCGCTGGTGGAGTGGACCGCCCGCAACACCGCGACGCGCGATGTGGTGGCGAGCGATGGCCACGTGATGATTGCGCTCTACACCGGCCGTACCGCCATTCCCGTCTCGGCGCTCACGCCCGCGGAGCACGTGCGGGACAAGCCGCTGCCGCAGTTCGCTCGCGAACTCGGCGCGCTGGCCGCGCGCTACCGTCCCGGCGTGCTGGTCCTCTCGCGCGGCACCCGCGAACTCGACGCGCTGCCGCTGTGGATGGCCGCGCCCGGCGCGCCGGCGGTGACCGCGCTTGCCCCGGTGCCGGGCGGCGGCGCCGCGTTCGCCCTGCGAGAACGCCGATGAGCGACCGAGAGCAAGCCATCGAGCGCTGGTCGGCCCTGGCGACCGTGGGCATCGCGCTGCTGCTCGGCGTCTTCGCGATGAACGACGTCCCCGTCGGCATCTTCCAGGATGACGGGCACTATCTCATCCTCGCGCGCGCCATCGCGGACGGCGAGGGCTATCGCTACACGAACCTGCCTGGGGCGCCTGCCGCGACGCACTTCCCGCCGGGCTTTCCGCTCCTCCTCGCCCCGGTCTGGTGGATCGCGCCGAACTTCCCGGCAAACGTCGCCTGGTTCAAGCTCGTCAACGTCGCGCTCCTTCCCGCAGCGGCGCTCGCCATCCGCGCGCTGGCCCGGCGCGGCGCAGGCCTCTCTGCCCCTCTTGCTTCCGCGCTCGCCGTCGTCAGCGTGGCCACCGTCCCCGTCCTGTTCCTCAACGGCTTGCTGTTCTCGGAAACGGCGTTCATCGCCGCGCTCTGCGCGCTGCTTCTCTGGTCAGACCGGCTGTTCGCCGCCGAGCAGGCGCCGTCGGCGCGGGCAGCGTTCGTGATCGGCGTCGGCATCGGCGCCCTCGCGCTGCTGCGCACGCTGGGCGTGGCGCTGCTGCCCGCCGTGGTGGCGCCACTCCTGTGGCGCCGGCAGTGGCGCGCGGCGGGGTTGGCGACCGGCGGAGCGCTCGCGCTCCTCATCCCATGGCAAGTCTGGGCGTCCATGCACGCGAACGCCGTGCCCGCGGCCATCGCCGGCGGCTACGGCGGCTATGGCGCGTGGCTCATCACCGCGTGGCGCGAGGGCGGCCTGGCGTTCGCCACGGCGGTCGTCGCCGAGAACGTGCGCGGCCTGCTCATTCCGCTCACCCTCTTCGGCCTGTCCGACGCACCGTCGGTGCTGAAGGGGGTGTCCGTCGTCGCGCTGCTGCTGCTCGCCGGCGCCGGCGCGTGGAGTCTCCGTCGTCGCGCGCCGGCCGCGATCCTCTTCCTGGTGCCGTACGGCGCTCTCCTGCTCGTCTGGCCGTTTCCGCCCGACCGCTTCCTCTGGCCGCTCTGGCCCGTCGTGCTGATCCTGCTGGTGCGTGGCGTAACGCACGTGAACGCCGCCGAGCCCCCGCGCGCCCTGCGCATCGGGGCATCGCTCGCGGCGGCCGCGCTCGGTGTGGCCTTCCTCGCCTGGCATGCGCGCACGTGGCCCACGCGCTCGTGGGAGCAAGGCGAGCGCGGCAACGCGCGCATGGGTCTGGCGGCGGCGGGGGTGGCGGCATCGCTGCCGCGGGACGGACTCGTCGCCTCCGATCAGGACGCGATGGTGCACCTCTACGCCAAACGCCCCGCCGTCCCCCTGCTCGCGCTTACCGCCGTGCAGCACGTGCGGACGCGCACCGACGCAGAGGTGGCAGCCCAACTCAGCGGCGTGCTCGACGCGTATCGCCCGCGCTGGGTGATCGTCGGCGAGCGCGAATCGCTGCGGGCGGCGCAGGCGCTCACCCGGGCGGGACGCCTGCGTCTGGCGGGCGCGGACACCTCCGGGGTGCTACTCTATGATGTCGTGCGCTAGACTCCGATCGCTGGTTCATCCGGCCTCCCCACACGCATGCTGAGCACACCGCACTCCCTTCCAGCCATTCCGCGGATGCGCGGGCGCACCCCCGTCGCGCCCAGCGACCTCGTGCTGTCGGTCCTCATCCCCGTGTACAACGAGGCCGCCACCATCGAGGTGATCCTCGACCAGGTGCACGCGGTCGCGGTGCGCAAGCAGGTCATCTGCGTGGACGACCGCTCCACCGACGGCACGTGGGATGTGCTCGAGCGGCTCAAGGCGGCGGGGCGCATTGATGTGCTGCTCCGCCATGACATCAACCGGGGCAAGGGCGCGGCCATCCGCACGGCGCTCGCCGCCAGCACCGGCAACGTGGTCATCGTGCAGGACGCCGACCTCGAATACGATCCGGCCGACTGGCCCGGCCTGCTCGAGCCCATCGTGGACGGCCGCGCGGACGCCGTCTTCGGGTCCCGCTTCCTCAGCGGCCCGCATCGCGTGCTGTACTACTGGCACTCCGTGGGCAATTGGCTGCTCACGACGCTGAGCAACATGGCGACGAACCTCAACCTCACCGACATGGAGACGTGCTACAAGGCGATCCGCGGCGACCTCGCCCGCTCCCTGCGGCTGACGAGTGATCGCTTCGGGTTTGAGCCGGAAGTGACGGCGCGGCTCGCCCAGGCGCGGGCGCGCATCTTCGAGGTGCCGATCTCCTACTCAGGGCGCACGTACGCCGAAGGGAAGAAGATCGGATGGCGCGACGGCGTGGCCGCCTTCTGGCACATCCTGCGCTTCAACCTCTTCTCGTGACGTCGGCCAGCGCTGGCGCGCCGCCGGTTCCCACCGCGTACGACGCGGCTGTCCCGCGCGTGGCACCGCTGCCGGATCCCCGCTGGGGGGCGCTCGCGCTCGCCATCGCCCTGCTCGCCCTCGCGGCCTCGGTGACGAGCCTTGGCAACGGCTTCACGTATGACGATCGCTGGATCATCGCCGAGAATGGCCGCGTGCACGAGCTCCGGCCGCTCTGGAAGTACTTCGAGGAGCGGTACTGGCCGATGCAGAACGGGGCGGGGCTCTACCGCCCCTTCGTGATTTTCGCCTATGCCATCCAGTGGCAGTTGGGTGGCGGGTCACCCTTCGTCTTCCACGCGGTGAACGTGGCGCTCGCCGCAGTCGCGGCGGTGGCCGCGTTCTGGGTGCTCGGTTTCCTGGTTCCCACCCGCGTGGCGTGGGTGGCCTCTGCGCTCTTCGCCGTGCACCCGGTGCACGTGGAAGCGGTGGCCAATGTCGTCGGCCAGGCCGAGCTGTGGGCCGCCCTCCTCATCCTGCTTGCGATGGGCTTGTACCTGCGCGAGCGCCGCGCGGGGCCGCTAAGACGGCAGACGGGACTGGCCATCCTCGCGTTGTTCAGCTTCGGAATCTTCACCAAGGAGCACGTCATCGTTCTGCCCGCGCTGCTGCTCGCGGCGGAGCTGCTGCTCTTCCGCGATGCACCGGTGCTCGACCGCATCCGTCGGCTGCGCCTGCTGCTCTGGCCGCTCGTCGCCGTGGCCGTCGCCTACCTGGCCATCCGAGTGCAGGTGCTGGGCGACGTGGGCGGGGATGTGGAGCATCCGTCGCTGATGCGGCAGGATATGCTCGATCGCGCGTTCATCATGCTGAACGTCGTCCCCGAGTACGCCCGGCTGATGCTCGTGCCCGTGCGGCTCTTCGCCGACTACTCACCGCGCCAGCTCGAGGTCTTCAACACCCCGCACGTGACGCACCTCGCCGGGGCGCTGCTCATCCTCTCCACAACGGCGCTCTTCGCGCTCACCGTACGCCGGCAGCCCGCCGTCGCGTTCGGCCTCGCCTGGTTCGCCGTGATCGTGGCGCCGGTCACCAACGTCCTCATCCCCACCGGCATTCTCCTCGCCGAGCGCACGCTGTATCTCCCCAGCCTCGGCGCCATGCTCGCCGTGGCCGTCGCGCTCGACGTCCTGCATGCGCGCATCCGGCATCAGACGCCTCGTACGCGCTATGCCGTGCCGGTGTTCTGCGCGGTGGCACTCATCGCGGGGGTGGCGCGCAGCAGCGCGCGCAACCCGTTCTGGCACGACACCGACACGGCGTTCGCGACGATGGTGGACGAGGCGCCGCTGAACTTCAAGGCGCACTTCGCGCACGGTGGGCAGCTCTTCACGCACCGAAAGAACCGGGAAGCCGAACTCGAATGGCGCCTGGCGATCGCCCTGATGCCGAACTACCACGGCGTCTACATGAACCTGGCGCACAAGTATCGCGAGGCGCATCGCTGCGATGCCGCGCTGCCGCTTTATCGGAAGGCGCTCGAGGTGGAGCCCGACCTTCCCATCGCGTACGTCTCGGTCGCCGCCTGTCAGCTGGAACTCGCCCAGTATCGCGCCGCCCGCACCACGGCGCGCGTGGCGATCGCCGACGGCTACTACAAGCGGGCCTTTCGCTACATCGTCGAACGGGCCGATAGCGCCCTGGTGGCCAGCGACTCGCTGGATCCGACCATCCACCCCAAGTGGCTGTCCCAACGCCCAACAGCGGCCCGATACTGATGGGCCGCGCCACCGGGTGCTTGGCGACCAGAACCAGAACGGCCGTTCCGTATTTGTACACTAGGACAGATCCAGCCAGCTGGCGTTCTGCGGAATTCTACCGCAAACCGCCGATAATCGAGACACAGCACTCGCCTGCAGCAGTTTCGTAATCTGTTGTAATAAAACGTCTTACACGACCGCTTGATGCGTGGCAGGGCAATTGCGTATGTTGCCATCTGCCAAACAGGACCGTCCGTTCGCAGCGCCGTGCGCGGCGCCGTTTTTCAACCCTCGCGCTGGAGACTCCGCGAATGCTTTCGAGCAAGAAGGGCTTCACCCTGATCGAGCTTCTGATCGTCGTCGTCATCATCGGCATTCTTGCCGCGATCGCGATCCCGAAGTTCGCGAACACGAAGGAAAAGGCGTATGTGGCCTCGATGAAGTCGGACCTCCGCAATCTCGTCACTGCGCAGGAAGCCTACTTCTCGGACAACAACAGCACGTACGCTTCGTCGACCACGACCCTCGGCACCAACTACAAGGCGTCGAGCGGCGTGACGGTCACGATCGGCACGGTGACGGCGACGGGTTGGTCTGCCTCGGCCGGCCATGCGTCGACGACGAAGACCTGCGCCATCTCGGTGGGCGGCACCGCGACGAATGAAGGCGAGCCGGTTTGCAACTGACCTGAGCGTCTGAGCTGACACGATGGGCCGGGAGCGATCCCGGCCCATCGGCGTTAAGGCGCGATGATTCGCTGCGCGCCGTCACGAAATGGTGATGCGGTAGGAGTCGCGCCGCGTACACTCGGCGCATGCGCCCGCGCCATGCGTTCACCTTGGTCGAGCTGATCGTTGCCCTGATGCTCCTGGGGGTTGGGATCGCCGCCTACGCACGCGCCGCTGCGGCGATCGCGCGGCTCGAAGGCAGCGCACGGCTGCGGCTGACGGCGGCGGCGGCGCTGGCCGCGCGACTCGATTCGTTGTCCGGCCTTCCGTGCGGCGAGGCGCGTGGCGGGGTCGCCGCCACCGAGGGAATCCACGAGACCTGGCGCGTCCGCCCCGGTGACGGGATCCTGCTTTGGGACGATTCCATCGCGGTGCCGGCGCGCCCGGCGCTCAGCCGACGGTGGAGCCTCGCCGTGGCGTGCCGGCCGTGACGCGGCGAAGCGGCACTGGACTCACTGAGCTGGTGGTCGCGCTGGCGCTCGCCAGCGTGGTGACGACGGTGGCTGTCGCTGGCCTCACGCAGCACCGGCGCGCGCAGCAGCGGCGTGACGCCGCGGCGCGCGCCGAGCAGATCGTGCTGGACGTCGCGCGCATTCTGCGCGTCCAACTCGGTCGCGCCGTAGGTCCTCCACGACTGCTCGCCGACACCGCCCTCCAACTCCAGCTGCTTCGTGGCACAGCCAAGGCGTGCGCGACCGAACCCGCTCGACTCACCCTCCCCGCCGACCCCGCGTGGTGGAGTGCACCGCGTGCGGGCGACTCGGTGGCGGTGCTCGACACCCTGTCCGGCGTCGACTGGAAGGCGTCGGTGCTCGCCGTGGCGACGCTGCGTGCGTCGCCCAGCTGCCCGGCGGGCGGAATACGCCTGACCCTCTCCGCCCCGGTACCCGCAACCGCACCGGCCATGTTCCTCCCCGTGCGCGTGTCGTATTTGGTGCGACTGGCCCCATATCGCGCCTCCGACGGCCAGTGGTGGTTCGGCGAACGGCTGTGCACCCCAGTGTGTGGCGCGATGCAGCCCATCGCCGGTCCGCTGCGATCGCCCGCCGAGGGGGGCTTTCGCCTGCGACAGGCAGCCGGTGACGGCGTTGCCGTGCTGCGGCTGGATCTCCGGGTTCGCGCCACGATCAGCGGACAGGACGCGACACGCATGGCGCGCGTGCCCGTGGGGGCGGCGCCGTGACGGGGCGGCGAGGATTCGCGCTCGCCGCCGTGCTCGCTGCGCTCGTGCTGATGGCGATGTCGGTCGCAATCGCCGCGCAGCGCGCCTTCGTCGCGGTCCGTCGAGCGGGGATGGCCGAAGCGGATGCCGGGCTGGCCGCGGCCGTCGCAGGCGCGCAGGCAGCAATCAGCGGTTCCGTCGTCGTCTTGGGGGACACGGCGTGGAGCCCAGGCACGGTACTCGCCTCCGGCGCCGTGCCGGCGGGCGACGCGGTGGCCTCGTGGCAGGTGACCCGGGCCTCGACCTCGCTGGCGCTGGCAGAAGTGACTGCCGAGTGGCGCAGTCGCGGCGTCCTGGCGCGCACCCGGCGGTCTGGACTCCTGACCATCGTCCCCGATAGCGCCGGCGGGGCGCGCCTCCGCGTTTTCGCCCCAAGGCCGTGGGTCGTCCTGCCATCTCCGTGACCCCGCGGCTGTTACCTAACTCCCCCCGCTCGTGATAATGGGGCGGCACCCTCCCCGCGCCGGTCCTTCGTGTCCGGAGAAGGGGGATGCGCCGCAGGTCGCTGAATTGGCGTAACCGTTTGCCAAGCCAGCAATTTGCGCTGGTTACAACTACTGACCGCGTGCGGTTGCCGTCTGCAAGTTTTCGGATCCAGCACGCGAACACGTCGTCCATCGTCAGGGGCCGCCTGGTTGGCGGTTGTCTGATCGCACTCTCGCCTGAGGGCCGGTTCGCAGATGGCGCTCTTCGGTCGCAAGAAGACCTCAGTAGGGCTCGATGTCGGATCCGGCCTCGTCAAGGTGGCCGTGATTGACCATTCGCGCGCCGAGCCCGAACTGACCAAGGTGGCCATCACCCCGCTCCTCGCCGACGCGATCGTCGAGGGCGAAGTGATGGATCCGCAGATCGTCGCCGACGCGATCCAGGCCACGATGCAGGCGGCCGGGGTCACGTCCAAGGACGTCGTCGCCGCCGTCGGCGGGCGCGACGTCATCATCAAGAAGATCCAGATCGAACGCGTGAAGGAGCAGCAGGCCCGCGAGTTGATGCGCTGGGAGGCCGAACAGCACGTGCCGTTCGACATGGAGTCGGTGGAACTGGACTTCCAGATCCTCGATCCCGCGGGCGACGCGCCCGAGATGAGCGTCCTGCTCGTCGCCGCCAAGCGCGAACTCGTCGAGGCGAAGCTGCGCCTCCTGGGCGACGCGGGGCTCAACCCCGCGGTGGTGGACGTCGACGCCTTCGCGCTGCATAACGCCTTCGAACTGAGCTACCCCGACGCCATGCAGGGCGTCGTCGGACTCGTGAACATCGGGCACGAAGTCACGAACATCAACATCCTCGACGAGGGCGTGCCGATCCTGACGCGCGACCTGTCGCTCGGCACGCGCCGGTTCCGCGAGGACCTGCAGCGCGAGCGCGGCCTGGGCGCCGACGAGGCGTCGCAGCTCCTCGAGGGGTATGACCGCTCGCCGCACCTCGACGCCGTGCTGGAAGGGCGCGGCGAGGAGATCGCGGTGGGTGTCGAGCGCGCGGTGGCGTTCCTCGCCTCGTCCTCGCGCAACGCCGCGCCGATGCGCGCGGTGTACGTATGCGGCGGCGGTTCGCGCATTCCCGGCCTCTCCGACGTGCTCGCGGCTCGGCTCCGCGTGCAGGTCGAGCAGGCCAATCCTCTGGCCAACCTGCGGGTCCGCGACGGGGCTTTCGAACCGCTCGTCACGGACGAGGTGGCGCCCTTGCTGATGCTCCCCATCGGCTTGGCGCTGCGTCAGCCCGCCTGACCCGGGTCCAGAGCGCACCATGATTGAAATCAACCTCCTCCCCGGCGCGCGAAAGAAGACGCGGAGCACCGGTCCGTCCTTCAACGTCTCCAACCTGACGGATGCGCTGAAGGACCTGACCACCCGCATCCGCGACCCGTGGATGATCTCGGCGGTCGCCGGCGTGACCGTCGGCCTCGCCGCCATCGGCGGCATGTGGTTCTATCAGTCGAGCCGCGAAGCGTCGCTGACGGAGCGCGAGCAGAAGGCGGTGCAGGATTCGACGCGCTACGCGTCGGTCATCGCCGAGCGCACGAAGGCCACGGCGCAGCGCGACTCCGTGCAGCGGCAGATCGCGGTGATCTCGGCCATCGACGGCACCCGCCTGGTCTGGCCGCACATCCTCGACGAAGTGAGCCGCGCCCTGCCGCCGTACGTGTGGCTGCGTTCGGTCACGCAGACCAGCGCGATCTCCAACGAGTCGCCCGAAGTGCAGGCGGGCATCTCGGCGCCGACCGCGAAGAAGGGCGCCGGCCCCAGTGCCCCCGACGAGAATGTCCTCTCCCTCCAGTTGGTCGGGAACACGGTGGACATTCAGGCGCTGACGCGCTTCATGAAGGCGCTCGAGGCGTCGCCGTTCCTGCAGAACGTGACCCTGGTGCGCAGTGACGTGGTGATGCAGCAGGGCAAGGAAGCCACCGAGTTCCGGCTCGACGTGCAGTACGAGAAGCCCGATCCGTCGGTGCTGCGCACGGTGCCGTTCACCGTGTCGGTGAGGTAGCCATGGCCGGAATGCCAACGTCCCAGCGCGACCAGACGCTCCTCTTCCTCGCCTTTCTTGGCTTGGTCGGGGCGGGCGCGTATTGGTACTTCGTCTTCTCCCCGAAGCAGGAATCGCTGGCGACGATCGCCGTGCACGTGGACTCGCTCGACGCGGGCAACCAGCGCGCCAAGGCGCAGCTCGCCCGCGGGTCGGTCGCGTCCATTCGCGAGGAATCGCAGCGCCTGCGCGCGAACCTCGAGTTGATGCGCACGCTGGTCCCCGCCGGCAATGAGGTGCCCGCCCTGCTCGAGCAGGTCTCCACCGCCGCGCGGCGCGTGGGGCTCGACATCGCGTACATCGAACCCGAGCCCGTCATTCAGGGCGAGCAGTTCGACACCTATCGATACCGGCTCCGCGCCGTCGGCACGTACCACGAGATCGGCCAGCTGCTCACCGGCATTGGCTCGATGACGCGCATCGTGGCGCCGCTGGGGCTGCAGCTGCAGGTCTCCGGCGCACCGGGCGCGACCAGCGGACGCGCCGACCCGTCGCGCGTGCAGCTCCAGGCGAGCTTCACGATCCAGACGTACGCCGTGAAGACCTCGCTCTCCGACGAGGGGAGCAACGGCGCGTCGGCGGCCAAGCCCGGGAGGAAGGGATGATGCGTCCCGTGTGGAGCCTCGCCCTCTGCCTCGCCGGCGCGACCATCGCGTCGGCACAGATGCCGCCGTCGGTGAGCAAGCCCATCGAGCAGGCGCGCAAGAACGTCGCCGCCACCAACGCCCAGACAGCGGCGGCGAATCCAGCGTCGCAGGGCACGGCCGCTGCCAAGCCCGCCCCCGCGGCGCAGGCGCCAGCCACGGGAGCGCCGCAGGCTAAGAGCGCGCCGCAGGCGGCCAAGCCCGTCGCGGCTCCGGCCAAGGGCGCTGCGCCGGCCCCCGCCGCGAAGGACTCGAGCAAGATCACCTTCGCGCGCGAGGTCTTCACCTACGTCGCGCGCGAGATCGATCCGTTCGCGTCACCCATCGAGACCGGCGCCATTCGGCCGCTCGTCGCCGACCTCAAGCTGGTCGGCGTCATCTACGACCCGGCCGGGCGCAACTCCGTGGCGGTGATGCGCGACGTCAGCACCAACGACCAGCACCGCGCCAAGGTCGGCCAGATGCTGGGGCGCGCCAAGGTGTCGCAGATCAAGCCGCAGGAAGTCGTGTTGACCATTGACGAGTACGGGTTCAGCCGGCAGGAAGTGCTGAAGCTGACCCAGCAGCAGACCCAGCAGACCAAGGGGAAGCCATGAGGCGAGTCTTCCAGCTGGCCGCGATCACGGCCGCGCTGACTGTCGGCGCGCGAAGCGCCACCGCCGCGCCGGAGTCGCCGCGCGCACCGTCGTCGGTCACGGCGCTCAGCGTCGTGCCGGCCGCCGGCCGCGCGGAAGTGGTGGTGGCCATCGACGGGACGGTCGACGTCGTCGACTTCGTGCTGAACAACCCGCGGCGCGTCGTCGTGGATTTCCGCGGCGCAACGCTCGCCGCGCCGGCGCGCTTCTACGACAAGGTCTCGCGCGGCGGGATCACGAACCTCCGCGTCGCGCAGTACAAGCCCGACGTGGTTCGGCTCGTGCTCGACCTCGACGGGCCGCGCGACTACACTGTGATTCGGGGTGAGCGCGACGTGCGCATCGCCGTTAGCGGACCCGACCAGTTTGCGGCCTGGCACCTCGCCGGCGCGCCGGCGCCGCTGCAGACAGCGGCAGCGGCCGCGCCGACGGTGTCGAATGGAGCGGCCGCCGCACCGGCCGCGGCGCCTGCCGCCGTGCCCTCGGCCGCCCCCGCCGCGTTCGAACAGCCGCGCATCACCGTCACCTATGAGAGGGACACGGAGATTCGCGACGTCATCGCCTCGTTCGCGGCCTTCGCCAACAAGACCATCGTGGCCGGCGCCGGCGTGGCAAGCGCCAAGATCGGCTACATGGAAATCAAGGACAAGCCGTGGGATGTGGCGCTCGCCGCCATTCTTGCCTCGGCCGGTCTCACCGCGGTCGAGGACACCACGGGCATCATCACGGTGGACAGCTACACCAACTTGGCCTCGCGCCAGGCGCAGGAACCGCTCGTCAGCCAGATCGTGCAGGTGAACTACGCGAAGGCGGCGACGCTGGCCACGACCATCACCGGCTTGCTGGGCGCGGGCTGCGGCGCCGGTGGCGCCGCGCCCGCCGGCGGCGCGCCCGGCG
>VHBQ01000016.1 GCA_016871855.1 Gemmatimonadota bacterium | reverse complement strand
CCGTGCACGGGGGCGGCGCACGCGCCGCACAGCGCGCCGCCCGCGCGGTGGTGGAATGCGACCGCGGTTTGCGGATCGAGGGGCGCGTGGCACGCCGCGCACTCCTCGAGCGACGGCGCGAAGCCGAGTTCAGCCATCAAGCGCCACGCGCCGCCGAGCGCCACCGTGTCACCGCTCCCGGGAGGCGCGACGGCGAGCGCGTCGAGCGTCTCCGTGGCGGCGTCGAGCAGGCCAGGATCTTCCTGCTCCGGCGCGAAACGGAGCAGCAGTTCGGCCAGCGCGGCGGCCGCGGCGAAGCGATCGAGCGATGCGGCGAGCCCCGCGCGCGACACGGTTGCCTCGAACGCGGTAAGCGTGTGCAGGTCGCGCCCCATCGCGGTGGCAATGTGGGCGGTGCCGCTCGCGAACAGGTCGAGCGCCGCCCCGTACTTGCTGCGCGGCCGCCGCGCCCCTCGGGCGATGACCGACACGATGCCGAGGTCCCGCGTGAGCAGGCGCACGATGCGCGAGGTCTCGCGGTAGTCGAAGGCGTGGAGGACGATCGAGGGCGTGGACAGCTGCACGGCGATGGCGGACGAAGCGCGTGGATACTCAGGGCGAGCGCGGAATCGCGACGGGGCTTGGCGCCCCGTCGCGATGAGGAAGATACCGACTCCTACGGCTGGCCGACGGTCAGTCCGATGCGCAGGGCGCGCCCCGGGGCCTGAAATCCGTGAATGCCCTCATACGTCACGTTCGTGAGGTTGTCGCCGCGGAGGCGCGCGTGGACGGGGATGGCCGCCGTGCGCGCCGATAGTCGAACGTTGACGGCAAGGTCCACCAGCGTGCGCGCAGGGAGCGTGACGGCCTTGGCCGGCCACGCCGAGTAGTCGCGATCCTGCGCCTCTCCGGTGTAGGACGCGCCCACCGCGACTTCTGCGCGCTTCCCCACCCCGCGCGCAAACTCCGCCCGCGCCGTGTGCGCCGGCCGTCGGATCAGCGGCGCGCCGAGCACAAAGGTCGCTCCATCGCCGCTATCGAAGCCCGCGTCGGTGACGCGGGTGCGGGTGTAGGAATAGAGGAGGCGCGCCGTGCCGCCCGCCGGCGTCGCGATCGTCACGTCGGCCTCGACACCGTCCGCGTCGGCGCCAGCCACGTTGACGTAGTTCGGCGCGAGCGGACTCATCGTGCGCGCGTTGTACTGGATCAGGTCGCGAAATCGCTGCTGGTACGCCGTGACGCCGATCGTGATCGCGCGACCGGCGCGCTCGACGGCCACCTCTCGACTGTGCGTACGCTCCGGGGTGAGCCCCGGATTCCCGCGGACGTACCCCGTGGCGAAGTTCTCGAAGAACGACGGGGCGCGGAAGGCGGTGCCCACCGCCGCGCGCGCGCGCCACGCGGGCGAGAGTTGCCAGGCGCCGCCGACGCGCGCGGTGCGGAAGGTGCCGAAGGCGCTGTTGTCGTCGAGCCGCGCCCCGGCTTGATAGCTCAACCGCGCCCCGAGCGCGCCGAGGGCCTGCACGTACACGGCGCGATCCTGTCGCGACGCCTCGAACGCGCCGGGATCATCACCGTACTGGCTCAGTGAGAGCGACGTGGACTGCTCGCGATCCCGCGACGCCTCGGCGCCGACCGTCACCGCGTGCGCGCTAGTGGAGCGCCAGGTGGCGCGCACGTCCGCACTGCGCCGGCGCACCGTCCCCTCCGACCGGAACCCGTAGAAGCCCAGCGTGTCCGCCGGAGAATCCGGCCGGTCGTCGCTGCGCGGGCGGTGGTCGCTGGCGGCGAGGGTCCAGGCCGCCTCCAGGCGCTCCCCCAACCGATGGCGTCCGGAGAAGGCGACGACGAGGCGCTCGGAGGCGCTCCACGCGTTGCGATCGGCCACCGTGCCGTCGGATTCCGTGGGATAGTGGTAGTTCGCCGACTGCCAGCGCGCGGACAGCGTGGCGTCGGTGGCCGCGCTCGCCGCCCAATGGACCGCAGCGCCCGCCGCTTGCGTGCGCGACTGATTGTTGAACGCGAGGATGCCGTTCGACGTCCTGGTGGACGCGTCCGCGCCGACGGAGAGCCGCTCCCCGCTGCTGGCGCCGCTCGCCGAGACCAGCCGCTGTCCGAATGACCCTGTCTCAGCGGCGAGCGACGCGCGACGACCGTCACGCGAACGCGAGATCAGTTGCACGACCCCGGTCACCGCGTCGGCGCCGTACAGCACGCTCGCCGGCCCGCGCACCACTTCGATGCGGGCGATGTTGTCGAGCGTGAGCGCGCCAATGTCGATCGCCCCTCCCGGCTCGTTGAGCGGAACGCCGTCGAGGAGCACGCGCACGTAGTTGGCCTGCCCGCCGCGCACGAACAGCGACGTCTGCGAACCGAACGACGACGAGGCCACAACGGCAACCCCGGGCACGAGGCGCAGCGCGTCGGCCAGCTGCGTGATGCCGCGCGCGCGCAGGGAGTCGGCGTCCAGCGTCGACACGGTGGCAGGCGCGCGAATCGCGGCGTCGACGCGCGTGGCGGTGACAACGACGGGCGAGAGCGGGGCGCCGGACTGGGCGCGTAGCACCGCGGGAACGAGGAGCAGAAGCGCAAGACGATTCATGGAGGGACAGCGGGACCAAGGGTGAGCGTGAGGAGGGAACAGGTGGGTCTGTCAGCGGCGCTTGAGCGGGATCAGGACTGGCGCGCCCACCGCGGGATCGCGCGCGACGACGAGGGGCCAGTCGTAGACGGGCTCGAGCACGTCGCCGCGCATTACGTCGGTCGGGGCGCCGCTCGCGACCACGCGTCCGCGGTGGAGCAGCACAATGTGCTGCGCGAATCGGGCGACGAGGTTGAGCTGGTGACTCACGAGCAGGACGGTGCGCCCGTCGCGGGCGAGGGCGTCGAGCAGCTCGAAGGCGGACATCTCGTGCGCGACATCGAGAAACGTGCCGGGCTCGTCGAGCACCAGCGCTTCCCCGCCCTGCGCCAGCGCTCGGGCGAGCCGGACGCGCTGCCACTCACCGCCGGAGAGCTCATCGGTGCGCCGCGGCAGCAGCGCGGCGGCGCCCGCCCGGTCCACCGCGGCTTCGGCGGCCGCGACGTCAGCGGCGCCGAGCGCGCTCCACGCGCCGTGGTGTGGGTAGCGGCCGAGCATCACGTAGTCCCGCACCGAGAGCGGAAAGGCCGGCTCCTCCCGCTGCGTCACCACGGCGAGCGACCTGGCCAGCGCCCGCCGGTCGGTGGACGCCACATCAAACGCGCCGACACGCATCGCGCCGGCGGTGAGCGGGACCTGCCCGATCAGCGCGCGCACCACCGTGCTCTTGCCGCTCCCGTTGGGGCCGACGAGCGCGGTGACCTGCCCAGGGCGCGCCTCGAACGACGCGCCGTCGAGGGCGTTGGCCTCCGCCCCGGGATAGCGAACAACGGCGCCGCTGACGCTGATCATACCGCCCTCCGCAGGCGCAGGAGGAAGAACGGGACGCCGACCAGCGCGGTCACGGCCCCCAACGGCAGCTCCGTCGGCGCGCGCGCTGTGCGCGCGACCACGTCGGCGGCGACGACCAGTGCGGCGCCGAGCAGCGCGGAAGCGAGCAGCGTCTCCCGCGCGCGGCGCATTCCGAGGCCGCGCGCCATCGCTGGCACAACGAGGCCGACGAAGCCCACTAGCCCCGCCCCGGCGACGGTGACCGCGGCGAGCAGCGCGGCCAGCAGATAGATGCGCCGCGTGGCGGCCGCTACGGGAACGCCGAGTCCGGCGGCCGCGTCGTCACCGAGCGCGAGCAGATCGATGTCGCGCGCGACAACCACCAGCGCGAGTCCCGCCCCCGCCGCGTACGCCGCGAGCCACGACAGGGCGGACCACTCGGCCCCCGCCACCGAGCCCATCATCCACCAGAGCGCGTTGCGAACCGTGCCCTCGCCCGCCCCGGCGAGCAGCACCATGATGGCGGCGTTCGCGAACGCGCCCACGACGACGCCGGCCATGAGCAGCACGCGCGGATCGGCGCGCCCGTTCGCCGCGCGCGCGATGAGCAGGACGAGCAGCACCGCGACGGCAGCACCAGCGAAGGCGGCGACTGGAAGCGCGAGCGCGCCGGCAATCCCGGCCACCACGGCGAGCACGGCGCCAACGGCAGCCCCGCCCGACACGCCGAGCAGGTACGGTTCGGCGAGCGGATTGCGCAGCGTCCCCTGCAGCGCGGCGCCGCTCATCCCCAGCCCCGCGCCGATAACGATGGCGAGGCAGACGCGCGCGAGCCGGAGGTCGCGCACGATGGCGATGGTTTGTGGGTCACCGTCGCCGAGGAGCGCGCGCAGCACCTCACCTGGCGACACGGCGACGGGCCCGACGGCGAGCCCCGCAACCACGGCGGCGGCGAGCGCGACGAACAGGAGGGGCCAGCGCAGGCGGCGCATCATCTCGCCCGCGAGGCCGAATCAAGGAGCGCGCGCAACGACCGTGCCGCCTCGCCCATGCGTACGCCGGGGCGGCCGACGACTGTCGTGTCGATGATGAGCACGCGCCGCTCGCGCACCGCGCGCACCGCGCGCCAACGCGGGTCGTCCTGAAGGCGCGCGGCGGCGCGCGGACCGGCGAGTACGAAGTCGGGATCGCGGCGCGCCACGCTCTCCAGCGTCACCTGGGGCGACGGATCGGACAGGTCGCCGAAGACGTTGCGCGCGCCGACGACTCCGATGAGCTCGCCGAGGTAGCTTCCGGCGCCGATGGTGATCACCGGCACGTCCCACGCGTACCAGAACACGGAGACGGGCGCGGGGAGCGCCGCGACGGCGCGGAGCGAGGCGGACACGGAGTCGGCGACTACGCGCGCCGCAATCGTGTCGCCCAGAGCGACGCCGAGGGCGTGCAGGGCGCGGGCGAGATCAGCCACACGGTCCGTGCGCATGCTCAGCGTCGGCACGCCGGCGCGCCGCAGCGCCGACACCGCCGAACGATTGGCCTCGGCCGCATAGAGCACGACGAGATCCGGTCGCACCGCCAGCACGGCCTCCACGTTGGGGCGCAGGCCGTCGCCGACATTGGGGACGCGGCGGATCTCCGGCGGTGCCGCGTCCCATCGCGTGCGGCCGACAAGGCGGTCGTCGGCCCGCAACGCAAACATCGCCTCGGAGATGACGGGATTGAGCGACACCACGCGCGCGGCGGGGCGCGCCGCGCGCAGCGTGTCGCCGAAGTCATCCACGACCACCGGTGCGACATCGGTGGTCGGCGCGCGTGAGTCCGCCGCCGGCGCACAAGCGGCCGCGAGGCACGCGGCCGCCACGGCGAGCGGCGTGAAGCGCGCGCGCGAAGTGCAACGTGGTGAAAGTCGGTGGACGAAAAACACGAAGGCTCGCTCCACCCCGGGGAACGAGCCCAAGCACGCCGGCAACTCCATCGAGCGCCCAGCGCCACGCAGCCTCCCCCGAGGCTTCTGGTGTGGCACGGACGCGGGGCGTCTCCTGGCTTCGGGCCCTCGCTCCCCTTCCCAGCCGCGCAGGGCCAGTGGGTGTGTGAGCGAGGCAAACAACGCCCGTTACAGTGGCGGGGCCGCGCCGGACTCACACCGGCTTCCGGAACCCGCATCCGTCATCTCTTCACTTGTGGCGGTGAACCTATGACAGCCCCTGCTCGCGCGCAACCGCTTCGCTCAACCGCTGGGCGAGGATGGCTCGCGCCTGATAATGATCGGCGCGCTGCCCCGGCGTCGGATCGGTGATCGCCGCGTGCGCGGCGTCGAGGGCGGAAAGCTCGGCGCGCAGTTCCTCCGCCGTCGCGCGCCTCGCGCGGCTGCCCGCGCCCGCCTGCCGGCGGAACATCGCGCGGGCCAATCCCACCAGCAGCACGGCGCCGAGCGCGGCCATGATCGCGAGGATGCGCAGCTGGCTCGCGGAGGTCGCGGCATCGCCGGGCACCTCGATGCTGATCGCCGTACCGCCCGCGACGTCCTGCGCGAGATAGCGCGCGAACGTGCGCCCCTCCACCTTGGCGGGCCCCGCGGCGGCCAGCCGGCCGCCGGTCGCACGCCCCAGCGAATCCTCGACGAGCACTTCGAGCACGTCGGTCGAGTCGTCCACTGTCAGCGTGTACGCGGACTCGCGCGGCACGTCGTACGAGAACGAGAGCTGCTTGAGCCCCGGGGCGATCGGCGCGGAAAGCCGCACGCGCCCGCCGTCGAAGCGCACCGCGCCGCCGGAGAAGTCGGTGCGGCCAACCTGCGCACGCTCGGCGCCGTCGAGCAGGCGCCCTTCCCAGGTGGCGCCGCCGTCGCCGGCCGCCACGCGCGTCTGGGTACCGTCATTGGAGAGCTCGTACACCTCGATGATGGTGCGCCGCTCACCGGACGGCGCCGCCGAGATGATGACGTGGCGGCCGCGCACCCGAATAGGAAGCGGCGCGGAGGTGGTGTCGTGGACGACGAGGACGGCGTCGCCGTCGCGGGCGTCACTCGCGCCGAGCGGCGGCGTGAAGTAGGCGATCCCGGCGTAGTTGCTCGAGACGAAGTAGACGGCGTCGGCGGCGCCCGTCGTGCGGTAACGGAAGCGATAGCGGCCCGCGCCGTCCGTGCGCATCGAGTCGAGGGGCCCTGCCGCATCGGTGCCCACACGATGCAGCACGACCCATGCGCCGGGCACCGGCGTCATCGCATCGCGCGCGCCCTTCACCACGCGCCCTTCAACGCGGCGCGCCTCACCGGCGACCGGCTGGTGCGCGCTCCAAACGATGGGGGGCCGCGCCGGCGCGGCCGGGGGCGCATTCTGCCCGCCGGCCGGCGCGCCGAACGCTCCCGCGACGGCCAGGCACCACGCGCACCCGCTGAGGCGCCCGCGCATCCTAGAACGAGAAGCGGCCGAAATCCTCGGGCCGCATGTGCTCGAGGTGGCGCTGCAATTCCTCGGCGGTGAGCGCGTCCCCTTCGCCGCCGACGGGCGGCGTCGCGCCGGCCTCCCCTTCCTCGCCGAGGAGTGCTTCGTGCACGAAGATCGGCGCGTCGAGGCGCAGGGCGACGGCGATGGCATCGCTTGGCCGCGCGTCCACCACGATCGGCGCGCCGCCGCGGCTCAGGTGCAACTCGGCGTAGAAGGTGGACTCCTCGAGCCGCGTCACCTGCACACGGCGCAACGTGGCGCCGAGCCCGGCGATGAGCGAGGCGCACAGGTCGTGCGTCATCGGACGCTCGCGCTTCACGCCATGGACCTGCAGCGCGATCGCCTCGGCCTCCGGCCGCCCGATCCAGATGGGGAGGACCCGCTCGCCACCGCGCTCCTGCAGCACCACGACATACGTGTTCGACGCGCTGTCGAGTCCCAGCTTGGCGACCTGCACGGGAATCACGGGCCCGCCCGGTGGCGCGCGGCTAGCGCGCGCGCACCGCGCGGCGCAGCTCAGCCACCTTGTCGGTGCGCTCCCAGTTGAACAGCGAGACCATCTTGCCGAAGCGCGAGGTCTTGACCGGGTTGCGGCCGAAGTGGCCGTACGCCGCGGTGGGGCCGTAGATCGGCTTGCGCAGGTCGAGCGCCTCGATGATTCCCTTGGGCGTCAGGTCGAAGACCGACTCGACGGCACGCATGATCGAGGTCTCGGGTACCGTGTGGGTGCCAAAGGTGTCCACCATCACGGAGACCGGCTTCGCGACACCGATGGCGTAGGCGAGCTGCACTTCGCACTTCGTCGCGAGCTTGGCAGCGACCACGTTCTTCGCCACCCAACGCGCGGCGTACGCGGCCGAGCGGTCCACCTTGGACGGGTCCTTGCCGGAGAAGGCGCCGCCGCCGTGGCGCCCCATGCCGCCGTAGGTGTCCACGATGATCTTGCGCCCGGTGAGACCGGCGTCGCCCTGCGGACCGCCGATCACGAAGCGCCCCGTGGGATTGATGTGGATCTTCATCCGCCGCCCGCGCAGCTCTGCGGGGATCACCGCCTCGATGATGTCGTGCTTCACCGCCTCGTGGATCGCCTTGTTCTTCATCGAGTCGGCGTGCTGGGTGGAAATCACAACGGTGTCCACTTCGACCGGGCGTCCGTCCTCGTAGACCACGGAGACCTGCGACTTGCCGTCCGGGCGCAGCCAGGCCAGGGTGCCGTCCTTGCGCCGGTCAGCGAGGGCATGCGTGAGCTGGTGCGCCAGCTGGATCGGCAGCGGCATCAGCGCGTCGGTCTCGTCGCAGGCGTAGCCGAACATCATGCCCTGGTCTCCGGCCCCGCCCGTATCCACGCCCTGCGCGATGTCGTGGGACTGCGTGCCCAGCGCATTGAGCACCGCGCACGAATCAGCGTCGAACCCGATCCCCGCCTCGGTGTAGCCGATGTTCTTGATGGTCTCGCGCACCAGGCCGCGCAGGTCCACCCGGGCATGGGTGGTCACCTCGCCGAATATGGTGGCGAGTCCCGTAGTCACCATCGTCTCGCACGCGACGCGCGACTTGGGATCCACGGCGATCAGCGCGTCGAGCACCGCGTCGGAGATCTGGTCGGCGACCTTGTCGGGGTGGCCTTCGGTGACGGATTCGGACGTGAAAAGATGGCGATGAAGCATGGCGAGGCGTCGGGAAGAGGCACGAACGGCCGGCACCGCGCCGGCCGCTCTACTGTGAATCGTCGTGGTCAGGAACTATATGCTCGTCGAGAAGGGCGATCAACCCGTCGGCGGCGTCTCCGCGCTGCGCCAACTCCGCGCGCAACCGCTCGCGCAGCAGCGTTTCGATGTCCGCCGCGGTGTCAGCAGCGAGGGCCGAAGTGACCGCCGCCGTGGCCGCCCCAACGCTGATGCAGCGCACGAGATGCTTCACCGCGGCGACCGAGCGCGGCGAGACGCTGAGTTGCCGAATGCCAAGCCCAAGCAGGGCGAAGGCCATAAGGGGCTGCGACGCCATCTCGCCGCAGACCGACACCGCGATGCCGGCGGCGTCGCCCTCCGCCTGCGTGCGCGCGATGAGCCGCAACACGGCGGGGTGCAGCGTCGTGAAGCGGTCCACGAGCTGCACGTTGCCACGGTCCACGGCGAGGGTGTACTGCACCAGATCGTTGGTGCCGATGGAGAAGAACGCCGTCTCGCGCGCCAGCGTGTCGGCCGTCAACACGGCGGCCGGCGTCTCGATCATGACGCCGAGGGGGACGTCGGCGCGATGCGGCACGTGCCGCGCCGCCAGCTCGCGCGCCGCCTCGTCGATCAGCAGCCGCGTACGGCGCACCTCGTCCACCGAGACCACCAGCGGCAGCATGATGCGCAGGTCGCCATGCACTGCGGCGCGGAGCAGCGCGCGGAGCTGCACCTTGAACAGCTCGGGCTGGTCCAGACACATGCGGATCGCCCGCCAGCCGAGGAACGGATTGGCCTCGTGCGGGAAGCCACCCACGGGGAGCTTGTCGCCGCCGATGTCGTAGGTGCGGATGACGACCGGGTGCGGCGCGAACGCCCGCAGCACTCGCGCATACGCCTCGTACTGCTCCTCCTCGTCCGGCATCGCGGCGCGCCCGACCACGAAGAACTCGGTGCGCATCAGCCCCACGCCCTCGGCGCCACTCGAGGCGGCGGCCTCGGCCTCGTCGGGCATGTCCACGTTGGCGCGCAGGGTGATGCGCACGCCGTCGAGCGACACGGACTCCGCGCGCGCGTAGCGCTGCAGTTCCCGCGCCTCCTCCGCCTCGACGCGCGCGCGTGCGCGGTACTCCTCGATGCGCGCCGGCGTCGGGTCGAGAATGAGCAGGCCGTGCGTGCCGTCCACGATCGCCGTGGCGACTGACTCGGCCTTCCACGTCGCGTCCCGCAGGCCGACCACGGCCGGCAGGCCGAGCGACCGCGCGAGGATGGCGACGTGCGACGTCCCCGTGCCGGCGTCGGTCGCGATCGCGCTGATCGCCTCGCGGTCCAACTGCACGGTCAGCGACGGGGTCAGGTCGTGCGTGACGAGAATGGCATCGGCCCCCTTCGGCACGTCGACCGGGTCGCGGTCGGGGAGGTCGAGCAGGATGGAGAGGACGCGAATCTGGACGTCGAGCAGGTCGCTGACGCGCTCGCGCATCAGCGCGTTCGTCGAGCGCCCGAAGTGCTCGCGCCACTCCAGCAGCACAAGGTCGAAGGCCTTCTCGGCCGCGAACCCCTGGCGGACGAGCGTCTCGACGCTCACCCGCAGGTCTGCATCGTCGCAGATGGAGACCTGCACATCGAAGATGGCCGCTTCCTCGGGGCCGGCGTGCTCCGCCACGCGGTCGCGCACCTTGCGCAGGCGCTCGGCGGCCAGGTCGCAGGCCGCGTGCAGGCGCGCGATCTCGCCCTCGACGTCGTCGGGCGCCACCGTCCGCGCGGGAACCTCGGGCACCTCCCATCGCAGGAGGTGCACCGGCCCAATGACGATGCCGGGGGACGCGGGGACGCCGGTGACGACGACGCTCATCAGGTCTCGCTGAACTTCGAGTTGATCAGTTGGACGAGCGCCTCGGCGGCCGCGGCCTCGTCCTCACCGGTGGCCCGAATGAGGATCGTCGCTCCGCACTCGGCGGCGAGCATCATGACGCCCATGATGCTCTTGCCATTCACCTCGAGGTCGTCGCGAACCAGGGTGATGGCCGAGCGAAAGCGCGCGGCAACCTTCACGATCTCCGCCGCGGGGCGCGCGTGGATGCCGTGGGCGTTCTGCACCTGGACCGAGCGTTCAACCATCAGCGCACCACCGAGTAGATGAAGAAGACCAGGAGCACCGCCACCCCGACCCGCCAGCCGTCCACGCGGGACTGCAAGCGGGCCAGCGCCACCGACAGCAGGGCCGCCGCAGCGAGCGCGACCCAGAACGCGGCCCCCGGCGTGGCGAGCTCACGCATCAGCACGAGCGGAAGCGCGGCGCCGGCCGTGGCCGCGGTGGCCCGCGCGACGTGCAGCGGCCCCGCGCGCAACACGGGGCTCCCGAGCGCCGCAGCGACCTTGAGCCCCTCACGAAAACCGGCCCGCAGCCCCCACACGCGCAGGGCGACGTGGCCAACGTTGTAAGCTCCCACAAAGACGAGGAGCACGCCAGCGGCGGTCGCGCCCAAGCCGTAGGCGAGCAACGCCAGGGCCGAACAGAACGGAAGCCAACCGGCCCAGACGAGGCGATCGCCTGCCGCCCCGAGGGGGCCACAGCACGCCGTGCGAAAGCGCTCCACGCGGTCGGGGCTCTCCCCGTCCAGCTCCGCGCGCACCAGCGCCCCGACGGCAAGCGCGGCGAGATACGGATGTGCATTGAAGTAGCGGCTATGCCGGGCCATCGCCGCGCGGTAGGCGTCGCCGCCGCGCCCACCCGGCAGTCGCCGCAGGGCAGGCTCGGCCGCGTAGGCGATGCCGTTGCCGATCATCGCCTCGTAGTTGTAGCTGCCTTGCACCGCGAAGAGCCGCACGAAGACGTGCAGCCAGGTGCCGAATGGGAGCGTCGGCGCCGGTGTCATCGCATCAGCACCGCTACCACGCCAACGGCAAGGCCGGCGACGAAGTACCAGCCATACCTCTTGGTGGTGCGCACGACCTTCCAGACCGCGCCGCCCGCGACGCCGGTGGCGAGCACGCCGACCAGCAGCGCGGCGCTGGCGCCGCTCACCGACGGCAGGGCGGGCCCGATCGCGTCGCGCAGCGCGAGCAGTACGACGACGAAGAGGGCGGTGACGGCGCCCGCGCGCCCGAAGTCGAGCACCAGGCCGGTCCAGTGCACGGCGGCGAGGGCGGTGGCGTCGCCCGCAGCGAGCGCGTCTCGATGCCGGCTGGCGACGAACAGATTGAGGCGGCGCAGCCAGACCAGTGTCTCTCCCGCCAGCATGGCGGCGATGAGACCGGCGAGGAGAGCGAACGGCAGCATCTGCGCCGTCGCGCCCGGGGCAGCGCCTGCCCCGGCAGCCAGGGTTCCAGCCGCGACGGATGCCGGCCCCCATTCGGGATAGCGCGAGGCGCCGAACGGCATGGTCTCGAGCGCGAAGCACTCGAGCAGGATCCCGGTGAGCAGGCCGGCGGACGGATCGCCGCAGATCCAGCCGGCGAGCGTGGACGCGACGACCGGCCGGGAGAGCATCGCTTGGGGGAACGACACGCTGTCCAGCCCGACGATCGCTCCGAGGACCGTGAGCAGAGCCAGTGACTCAGGCGTCACGCCACTCATCCGCCACTCCGAACCAGCAGCTCCGCCAGCGGCACGGGGACGGCGCCGGGCACGTCCTGCGCCGAGACCTCCACGCCGCGCGCGCCAATGGCACGCAGGTCGGCTTCCTCCGCGCTGTCAAGAAAGACATACCGCAAGTGCGGCGACCGCCCAGCTCGGTGATGGAGGCCACCCACATTGATGCGGGTCATCGACGCGCCGCCTTCGACGAGCGCGCGCATGGCCGCCGTGCTGCCCGTGAGGAGCATGCCGGGCTCCGGCAGTCGGCGATAACCGTCGAGCCGGCCAAGCACCGAGGCGACCGACTCGAAATGCACGGTCATCTCCGGCGGCACGCCCATGCGGTACAGGTCCTGCTCCCAAGCGCTCTCGGCAACCTGGTCGTCCACCAGCACGAGGAAGCGCAGCTCGAGGGGCTGTCCCCACCCCACGACCACCTGCCCGTGCACGAGGCGATCGTCGATGCGGTACACCTCAATCGGCACGCCCGCCCTCCTCGGCGATGCAGATCGCCGCCTGCCCCTTCGCCACGGCGGTGTGAATCGTCTCGGGGCCGACGGACGGCGCGAGCACGTAGGAGAGGAGCATCGGCAGGTTCGCGCCGCAGACGACGACCAGTCCCGGGACTTCGCGCGCGATGCGGCGCGCCGCGATCGTGCAGCTGCCGGCGGGGAGATCGGTGAACACCACGCGCGCGCCGGTGCTCACAAGCGCCTGCTTGAGGGCGTCTACCAGTTCCGCGCCGCCGAGCGTCGCGTTGCTGAACGGGGTCAGCCGCGCGGCGGCCGCCGCCCCCGCCACGCGCGAGACGGCGCTAACCAGTCCCTCCGCGAGGTCGCCATGCGCGGCGACGATCGCCCGCGGCGCGTCACTCATCGTCGTCGAGGAGGTACTTGCGGACGTCGCCGGAGCGCCGGACCATCTTCTCCTTCAGGCGCTCGTTGAACGCGTGCGCGGCGTCCACGCCCGTGTACCGCAGCAAGTGGTTCATCGCGATCACCTCGGAGATGACGGTGATGTTCTTCCCGGGGTTGAGCGGCACGGTGATCTTGGGCAGGTCCACGCCGAGGATGCTGACGGTCTGGCCGTCGAGCCCGGTGCGGTCCACCTGCAGCGACTTGTCCCAGACGACGAGGTCGACGACCACCTCGATGCGCTTCTGCTGGCGCACGGAGTGAATGCCGAAGATGGCGCTGATGTCGATCAAGCCGACGCCGCGGATCTCCATGAAGTGCCGCTGCAGCTCATGCCCACGGCCGATAATGACGTCGGCGCCCTTGCGATGGGCGAGCACGAGATCGTCGGCGACCAGCCGGTGCCCGCGCTCGACGAGGTCGAGCACGCACTCGGACTTGCCGATGCCGCTCTCACCGGTGAAGAGCAGCCCCACGCCAAAGACGTCAGCCAGTGAGCCGTGCAGCGAAAGGGCCGGCGAAAATTCGTTCTCGAGGAACGGCGTGATCAGTCGGTAGAACTCGCGCGTATTCAGGGCCGACACGAGGATGGCGACGCCGGCTCGACGGGCCTCCTCTTCCATCCCGTCAGGGAGCGCCTGCCCCTTGGTGACCATGACGCACGGGATGGGGTAGCCCAGGTACGTCCGAAGGTTCGCGCGTCGGGTATCGGCGTCGAGCGCGTTGAGGTACGTGACCTCCGTCTCGCCGAGCACCTGCACGCGCTGGTGGACGAAGCGCCCGGTGTACCCGGCAAGCACGAGCCCGGGCCCGGAGGCATCGGAGGAGGGGATCTCGCGCGCGAGTCCCTCGGGACTGCCCTTCACCGTAAGGGCGAGGGCTTCGCCCATGCGCTCCACGAGCCCGCGGACGGTCAATGGCATCGCGCGCTATCCCTTTCTGACAACGCGGCGCGGCGGCGTGCGCCGCTCCTTGGACGCCTGCCTGATCAGCTTGGCCAGCGCCGCGTCGAGGGCGGGCCCCCAGTAGCGGCCCGCGGCACTGGCGACGAGCCGCGTGCCCCGAGGCGCAGTGAACACGATTTCGACGCGCCGCTCCGGGCCATCCATTTCGAAGCGCACGGTGGCGCCGGTGGCGCGCGGAATGCGCGCGCCCGCCTTCAGCACCGCTCGTTCCGCCTTCTTGAGCATGGACTCCGTGAGGGCAAAGCCCCGATACGAAAAGCGCAGTTGCACGACGCTATCCTCCGGTGCGGATCACTTGCTCCAGATGCGCCGCCGTCTCTGTGGCGGCGCGGTCCCACGTGAACGACTCGGCAAAGCGGCGCCCCTGCGCGCCAAGCGTCGCCACCAGGGGCGGCGCGTCGCAGAGCCGCTGCATCGCCGCCGCCATCGCGGCCGTGTCTCCGTGCGGCACGAGGAATCCCGTGACGCCGTCGCGCACCGACTCGCGGATGCCGGGCGAGTTGGAGGCGACCACGGGCGTGCCGCACGCCGAGGCCTCGATGTTGGTGAGTCCCCACCCTTCCTTGGGTGACGCAAAGGCCGTGGCCCACGAGCGGCGGAGCAGCGCCAGCTTCTCGGGTTCGCTCACAAAGCCAAGAAACCTCACGCGAGCGGTCAGGTCAAGCGAGGCGACGAGCCGTTCGAGGGCTGGCCGAAAGTCCCCTTCGCCTGCAATCTCCAAGATGGCCCGCGAATCGGCGATCTTCGCGAAGGCCCGAATCACCAGATCCACGCCCTTGTACTTCTTGAGCCGGCCGAGATAGGCGAAGACCGGCGTGGACGCGCGTTGCGACGCGTCCGGCGTGTAGTAGTCGCACGACGCGCCGGGATAAATGACGGTCACGTGCTCGCGCGCGATGCCCCGCACCGCCAAGTCCTCGGCCGTGCTCTCGCTGATCGCCTCGAAGGGCGTGCGCGCGTACACGGCCGGGATCGGGCGCTCCGAAAGCCAGACCGCCGCGGCGAGCGGCGCGGGAAGCTCCTGAAACGCGGTGCCGCCAAAAAGATGAGGCACGCACGCCACGACCCGTCGCGCCCCCCACAGCGGCGTGTACAGCGGCATCTTGTTGATGTCCTCAACCAGCACGTCGAAGGGACGCGCGGCGAGGTGACGCCGGTAGTACGCCCACGCGCGCAGGGCGAAGGTCTGGCGAATGCCGGTGCGATGCACCTCGATGCCGCCCAGCGTGGCGCGCGGCGGGCAGCCGGGCCATCCGCCGCAGAGCATCGTGACTTCGTGGCCACGAGCGGCCAGGCGCTCGAAGATCTCGTGGAGATGGATCTCAGCGCCTCCGGCGAGCGGGTTCTCGCGGTCCTGCCAGTTGACCACCAGAAGGCGCACTAGAGCCGCCCCATGCGCCGGGCCAGCGCGTCGAGGACGCCATTCACGAAGCGCGCGCTCGGCGCGCTGCCAAAGCGCTCGGCCATCCGCACGGCCTCCTGCAGGACGACGCGCGGGGGCGTCGTCCCCTGCAGCAGCTCAGCGGCGGCCAGCCGCAGGACGCAGCGCTCAATGGCCCCGAGGCGCTCCAAGCGCCAGTTCGTGGTCACCTCGCCCAAGTCCGCGTCGAGCGCCGCGCCGCTGGCCTGGACGATGTGCAGGAGCGCGTCCGCGAAGGCGCGCTCCTCCGGCGCCACCATCAGGTCGTCCCAGACGAGGGCGGCGACGCGATCGAGCGGCTGCTCGTCGCGCAGGTCCCACGCATACAGCGCCTGCAGGGCACGGGCTCGGCCGCGCGATTCGAGGCGCGGCATCAGGCGTCGTCCCCCAAGTCCGCGTCCACGTCCAGCATGGCGAAGAGGTCGGCCATCTGCATGGCCGCGAGCGCGGCGTCCCACCCCTTGTTGCCGTGACCGCCCCCGGCGCGCGCCTGCGCCTGCTCCATCGTGTCGGTGGTCAGCAGCGCGAAGCCGATCGGCACGCCGTACTCGCCCTGCAGGAGCGACAGCCCACGCGACGCCTCGCCGGCAACGAAGTCGAAGTGCGGCGTCTCGCCGCGCACCACGGCCCCGCAAACGACCACGGCGTCGTACCGCTCGCTCATCAGCACACGGGCAACGGCGGGCGGCAGCTCCCACGCGCCCGGCACCCAGACGACATCAATGTCGTCGGCGCGCGCGCCATGCCGCACCAAACAGTCGAGCGCCCCGTGCACGAGCGCCTCGGTGACCTCCGCGTTGAAGCGGCTCCCCACCACGGCGAATCGGCGCCCAGCGCCAGCCGGTGCTCCTTCGAATTCAGCCATCAGAGCGCCCGCAGGTGCCCGAGCTTCCGCACCTTGGTTTCGAGATAGTTCGCGTTCTCGCTTGTGGCCGGCGAGATGATGGGGACGCGCTCCCCGAGCCGGAGTCCGTAGCCCTCGAGCCCCACGAGCTTCTTCGGGTTGTTCGTGATGGGCCGGATGGACTTGAGGCCCAGGTCGAGCAGGATCTGCGCACCGATGCCGTAGTTCCGCAGGTCCGGGGCGAAGCCGAGGCGCTCATTCGCCTCCACGGTGTCGGCCCCCAGATCCTGCAGTTCGTAGGCCTTCAGCTTGTTGAGCAGGCCGATGCCGCGTCCTTCCTGGTCGAGATAGACGATCACGCCGCGCCCTGCTTCGCCGACCATGCGCATCGCCTCGTGCAGCTGCCAGCGGCAGTCGCAGCGCAGCGAGTGGAACGTGTCGCCGGTGAGGCACTTGCTGTGCATGCGCACCAGCACGTCCACGCCGTCCTCCACCTCGCCCATCACCAGCGCGACGTGCTCGCGGTCGTCCACATCGTTCCGATAGCCGATGACACGGAACGATCCGAACTCCGTCGGAAGCCGGGCCTCGGCGACACGGTGCACCAGCCGCTCGGTTTGCAGGCGATGGGCGACCACCTGAGCGACCGTGATGAACGTGAGGCCGTGCCGCTCGCAGAAGTCCTCGAGTTCGGGACGCTTCGCGGTCGAGCCGTCCTCCTGCAGGATCTCGCAGATGACGCCCGCGGGCTGCAGTCCGGCGAGGCGCATCAGGTCCACGGCCGTCTCGGTGTGGCCGACCCGCTCGAGCACGCCGCCTTCGCGCGCGCGCAACGGATGCACGTGGCCCGGGCGCCGGAAGTCCGACGGCACGGCCAGCGGATCGGCAACGCGACGGATGGTCGCCGCCTGGTCGGCGGCGCTGATGCCGGTGGTCACGCCATAGCGCTGCACCGCGTCGACGGTCACGGTGTACGCCGTGCGCAGCGCGTCGGTGTTCTCGTCGCCCATCATCGGGAGATTCAGCTGGCGCACGCGCTCGGGGCTGAGCGCGACGCAGATCATCCCCTTCGCCTGCATCAGGAAGTTCACCTTCTCCGGCGTCACGAACTCGGCCGCGAGAATGAGATCGCCCTCGTTCTCACGGTCCTCGTCGTCGGCTACAACGATGAACTTGCCGGTGCGGAGGTCCTGCAACGCCTGGTCTATCGTCGCGAAAGGCATCAGGCTGACGGTGGACGGTGGACGGTGGACGGTAGATGCGGCGCGGCAAGCTGCTGCACGAACTTGCCGATCATGTCGGCCTCGATGTTGACACGGTCGCCGACGCTGAGCGTGCCGAGGTTGGTGTGGCGCAGGGTGTACTCGATGAGCGAAATCTGGACGCCGCCAGAGATCAGTTCGTTGACGGTCAGGCTGACGCCGTTGACGGCAATCGAGCCGTGCGGAACCATGAGCGGCATCCACTCGGGCGCGATGGACAGGTCAATCAGCAGGGCGTCGTCCTTCTGCGCGACGCGGGTCACCGGCGCGACGCAGTCGACGTGTCCGGCGACCAGGTGGCCGCCGAGCCGCTCGCCGAGGGCCATCGCGCGTTCGGTGTTGACCCGCCGCCCGACGCCCCAGTCGCCAAGCGTCGTGCGCTCGAGCGTGGTCACCACCGCCGCAACCGTGAACGAGTCGGCCGACGATTCCCGCACCGTCAGGCAGACCCCGTCGCAGGCGATGCTGTCACCGTCGGCGACGTCCGGATACGCCGAGCGCACGACGAACTCCCGCCCCGCGGCGGTGGGCGTGGCGGAGATGATGGTGCCGACGTCGGAGACGATGCCAGTGAACATCAGAGAAACAACAGAGAGACAACAGAGAGACAACAGAGAGACAACAGAGAGACAACAGAGAGACAACAGAGAAACAACAGAAACGACAGAAACGACAGAAACGACAGAAACGACAGAGAACGACAGAGAACGACAGAGAACGACAGAAAACGACAGAAAACGGCAGAGACTGCTAACGGCCGGGTGGGGCGAGGATCGTCATCAGGTCGTCCTCGAACGGGGTGCGTTCGACGACGCGCCAGCGGGCGAGCGCGCCAGTGTCGGCGGAGGGGACCGCCGAGAAGGCGTGGAGCGCCCCGGCACCCAGCAGAACGGGTGCCTGAAAGATAACCAACCGATCGACCAGATTGGCCCCGAAGAGGGCCCCAGTCAGCGTGGCGCCCCCCTCGACCAACAGATGCCGCACCCCCCGCGCGTGCAGGGCGTGCAGGGCAGACGGCAGGTCGCCAGCCTCCACGGCCTCGACGCCCCGCGTTGCGAGCGCCCGGGCGGCGTCGGATGACGGGTCGCGCGTCACGATGAGCGTTGGCAGGCGGCGCGCAGTACGCGCGAGCTGGCTGTCCGCGGGAAGCCGTGCGGACCGGTCAAAGACGACGCGCAGCGGCGCCACACGCGGCTTGCGTACGCCGCGAACCGTGAGCGCCGGGTCGTCAGCAATCGCGGTGCCAATACCCACCGCGATCGCGTCGGCGCTGGCGCGGAGGCGATGCACCTCGCGACGGGCGGATTCTCCCGTCAGCCAGCCGCGCGCTCGATCAGCGCCGGCGATCGCGCCATCGAGCGAGACGGCCAACTTGAGCGTCACCCACGGTCGCGTCGCGCCGCCGGCCCAGTGGAGGAACGGCGCGTTCTGTTCCGCCGCCTCCGCCGACTCAAGGCCGAACTCCACCGCGATCCCCGCCGCGCGCAGCGCGGCCGCGCCTCCCGCCTTGGCGGGGTTCGGATCGGGAATCGCCGCCACGACACGCCGCACCCCAGCGGCGATCAACGCCTCGCTGCACGGGGGCTGCTTGCCGTGGCCGTTGCAGGGCTCGAGCGTGCAGTACACGTCGGCGCCGCGGGCGCGATCGCCGGCCTGGTCCAACGCCATCGCTTCAGCGTGCGGTTCGCCGAAGTGGGCGTGGTGCCCCACGCCCACCACCACGCCGTCACGGACGATGACGGCGCCGACCATCGGGTTCGGCGCCGTCCGTCCCCAACCACGCGCGGCAAGCCGGAGCGCGCGCCGCATCCACGCGCGCTCCCGGTTCGTCCACGCGCCTTCCGCCGCATGCGGCATCAGAAGCCCGTGCGCAGACCCAGGGAGAAGTAGCTGCGTCCCTTCGTCGCCGACGACCCAAACGTGTTGAGCGCCGCCGGCAGCGAACCGCCGCTGACCTGACCGTACTCGGCCACCAGCTTGCCGATGATGAAGTTCAGGCTGCCCCCGACATACATGTTCGAGCGCTTCATCGAGTGGCTGGCCGTCGCACTCGCCTGCTGCGTGCCGACCGGCGCCGGCGCGTTCACCGTGACGTTGAGCCCGACGGAGTTGTCGTACGTGTCCTGCCCGAATCCAGCCTGAAGGCCGAAGGCGAGGAACGACTTCGACGCGCTGAAGCGCCAGCTCGTGGTCTTGAGCGACAGCTCGCGCAGCTCGAACGATCCGGGCGCCGAGCCCACACCGGCGCTGACGTCACTGCGCCCGCTCACCGAGATCGTCGGGAGGCCGCGCTGCACGTACGTGAAGGCCACGCCCGGCACGAGGATGGACTCCTGCAGCACGCCGAGCCGCACGCCGGCGCCCCACTTCGTGGAGCCGCCGGGGAGCGTCACGCTGATATCGCCGCCCTCAGGCGCCGACGGCAGGTAGGTGGCAGTGATCAGCGCATCCACGCCGCCCACGCGCGTCACGCCGAGCGGGAAGCCCTTGTAGATGCCGATGGACCCGTCGATCGTGGCCATCGGGATGAACTGGTCCTCTCCTTCGTACGACGAGGCCCTCGCGCCGGTCGTGCTGAACGCCACGTTGTCGACCGACGGGAAGGAGCCGTTCACCGCGCTCGCGCGCAGGCCCACCGCCCAGTGCGGGAATCCGCCGAGGACACCACCCTGCCCGATCGTCGCCGCGCCGCCGGCGAGCGCGCCGGAGATCTGCGGCGCGAGGAAGTGGAAGAGGTCGGTCGTCTTCCGGCACGCGTCCGCCGTGACCGTTGAGCACTGGGCCTGCGCAGTGGAACTCGTCAGGAGCATCGCCGCGCCGCCGGCCATCATCAGATGTCGCATCCGCATCGTCACTTCCCTCCCTTGAGAATCACGCGTCCGCTCCCCGGGATGACCCGGCCGAGCATCCAGTTGTCCACACCGGCCGCCGTGGCGCTCGCACGCACCTGCGCCGCCCCGGCATCGTCGGTGATCACTACCATCCCCACGCCCATGTTGAAGGCGCGGAACATCTCGTCGCGCGGCACGCCGCCCGCCTCGCCGAGCACGCGGAAGACGTTCGGCACCTCCCAGCTCGCGAGATCCACTTCGGCGTCGAGCGACGGCGGAAGCGACCGGTCGAGGTTCCCGGGCAGTCCGCCACCCGTGATGTGCGCCATCGCGTGGATCGCGCCGCGCACCGGGGCCAGCGCCCTCAGGTACGAGCGGTGCACCGCCAGCATCACGTCAGCCATGGTGCGCGTGTCTCCCGGGAACGGGTCCTGCGGGCGCAGCTTGAGCCGTTCGTCGAGAATGCGGCGCGCCAGCGAGTAGCCGTTGGTGTGCAGGCCGCTCGAGGCGAGCGCGACGAGCACATCGCCCTCGCGCACGCGGTCGCGCGTGATGACCTGATCCTCCTCCACCCAGCCAACGATGAACCCGGCGAGATCGTAGTCGGGCGGCGTGTAGAGGCCGGGCATCTCCGCGGTCTCGCCGCCGACGAGCGCGCACGCGTTCTCGCGGCAGCCTGCTGCCACGCCAGCTACCACCTGCTCCACCACTTCGGGCAGGAGCTTGCCAAACGCCACGTAGTCGAGGAAGAAGAGCGGCTCGGCTCCCTGCACGAGGATGTCGTTGACGCAGTGGTTGACGAGGCAGTGGCCGATGGTGTCGTGGCGGCCGGCCTCGATGGCGAGCTTGATTTTCGTGCCCACGCCGTCGGCGCTCGACACGAGCAACGGGGCCTTGGCGCCCGCCGGCACGCGGAACATCCCGCCAAACCCGCCGAAGGCGCCTCGCGCGCCGGCGGTGAATGTGCTCTCGACGTGCGCCTTGATTCGGTGCTTGGACGCCTCGGCGGCGTCGATGTCCACACCCGCGCCCGCGTAGGTCAGCCCCGGGTTCGTCACGCCGGCATCTCCTGGTCGAACGAGACGAGGTGGTGGAAGTCGGCGACGCGGCGGTCGATGTCGTCGCGCGTCACGGAGAGGAGGCGCGTGATGGAAAACGCCTCGACGACGAACGATCCCATCGCCGAGCCGACGACGACCGCGCGGCGCAGGTTCGCCTCACTGAGGTCCTTGGTGCGCGCCACATAGCCCATGAAGCCGCCGGCAAAGGAGTCGCCGGCCCCCGTTGGATCGAACACCGCCTCAAGCGGATAGGCGGGCGCGAAGAAGATGGAGTCGCGCGTGAACATGAACGCGCCGTGCTCCCCCTTCTTGATGAGCACCGTCTTCGGCCCGCGGGCGAGGATCCAGCGCGCGGCCTGCACGAGGTTGGACTGCTCGGTGAGCTGGCGGGCCTCGCCGTCGTTCAGGGTGATGAGGTCCACGCGCGTGAGCAGATCGAGCAGGTCGCCGCGGCGCGACTCGATCCAGAAGTTCATCGTGTCGCACGCAACGAACTTCGGCTGCTCCACCTGCTCCAGCACCTGCAGCTGCAGGCGTGGGTCGATGTTCGCAAGGAAGACGTACTGCGCGCTCTTGAACGCATCAGGCAACTTGGGGCGGAAATGCGAGAAGACGCCGAGCCGCGTCTCGAGCGTCTCCGCGGAGTTCAGGTCGTGCCGGTACCGGCCGCGCCAGCGGAACGACTCGCCCTCGGCGCGTTCGAGGCCGCTGAGGTCCACGCGCCGGTCACGCAGCGCCTCGAGGCGCTCCACCGGGTAGTCGCTGCCGACGACCCCCACCAGCTGCACCGGTCCCTGGTGACTTGCCGACGCGGAGAAGTACGTGGCGGAACCGCCGAGCACCTCGTCGGCCTTGCCGAAGGGAGTCTCCACCGAGTCTAGAGCGACGGAACCGACAACTAAGAGCGACATAGCGGGGGTGCAGAGGAAGGGAGCAGAGTGGGGTGCAGGGGAACGGTGCGGAGTGGGGTGCAGGGGAACGGTGCAGAGTGGGGTGCAGGGGGCTGGGACTACATGCGCTCCGGCGCTTGGATTCCCAGCAATGACAGACCATTCGCCAGCACCTGCCGGGCCGCCTTGGCCAGCGCTAGGCGCGCGCGCAGGATCTCGGGCGGCTCGCCGAGGACGTGGTGCTTGTGATACCAGAGGTGCACCTGGCGCGCGGTCTCGAGCAAGTAGGCGGCGACGCGGTGCGGCTCGAGCGCCTCGACGGCGCCGGCGACGAGGCGCGGATAGTCGAGCAGCGACTTCACCAGCTCGCGTTCGGCGTCCTCGGACAGTGCGTCCCATGAGACGCCGTCGGCGATGATGGACGCCGGATCCACCTCGCCCACGCGGAAGATGCCGCTCAGCCGCGCGTGCGCCATCTGGATGTAGTAGACGGGATTCTCCTCCGATTGCGACCGGGCGAGGTCCACGTCGAAGACGAGCTGGCTGTCACCCTTGCGCATCAGGAGGAAGTAGCGGACCGCGTCGCGCCCCACGTCATCGATGAGATCGCGCACCGTCACGTAGCTGCCGGCCCGCTTGGAGATCTTCACCTCTTCGCCGCCACGCGTGACGGTCACCATCTGGTGCAGGACGTAGTCGGGGTAGCCCTTCGGTACGCCAACTTCCAGCGCCTGCAACCCGGCGCGCACGCGCGCCGTCGTGCCGTGGTGATCGGCCCCCTGCACGTTGATGGCGCGCGTGAAGCCGCGACGCCACTTGGTCACGTGGTACGCGACGTCGGGCACGAAGTACGTGTACGTGCCGTCGCGCTTGCGCATCACGCGGTCTTTGTCGTCCCCGAAGTCGGTGGTGCGCAGCCAAAGGGCGCCGTCGTCCTCGAACGTGTGGCCGCCCTTTTGGAGCATGCCGACCGTCTCCTCGACGAGCCCGTCGGTGTACAGCGACGACTCGAGATAGTAGACGTCGAACTTGACGCCGAACGCCTTCAGGTCGAGGTCCTGCTCGGCGCGCAGCGCGGCGACAGCGAAGCGGCGCATCGCGTCGAAGAGCGCGGCATCGGCGGGACGCTCGCCGGCGGCGATTGCCTGGGCGCCGGGGAGGAGAGCGGAGTGCGGGGGGGCGCCGTGTTCGGACAGGTACCGTTCCGCGATTTCCTTGATGTACTCGCCGTTGTACCCACCCTCGGGGATGGCGACGTCGATGCCCGCCGCCTGCGCGACACGCACCCACAGCGACTTGGCGAGGTTCTCGATCTGCACGCCGGCGTCGTTGTAGTAGAACTCACGCGTGACCGCGTACCCTGCCCCCTCAAGCAATGCGCTGATCGCGTCGCCCAGCGCGGCCTGCCGGCCGTGACCGACGTGCAGGGGGCCCGTGGGGTTGGCCGAGACGAACTCGACGTTGACCGGCTGCCCCGCCCCGACGGTCGAGCGGCCGTAGGCCGCCCCCTGAGACAGGATGTCGGCGAGCCCACGCGCGTGCGCCCCCGACGAGAGGCGAAAGTTGATGAAGCCCGGACCGGCGATTTCGGTGGACGAGACGCCGGCCGCCGAGAGATCGAGATGCGCCACAAGCTCGGCGGCGATGTCGCGCGGCTTCTTGCCGAGCGGCTTCGCCAGCGTCATCGCCAGGTTCGTCGCCCAATCCCCATGGGCAGGATCGCGCGGACGCTCAAGAACGGCGACCGCGCCGGCTGGGGCGCCGATGGCCGCCGCAGCGCGGGCGAGTTCAGCGCGAAGCAGCTCGTCCGGCGTCATTCGCCGCCCTTCGACGGCGTGGCCGGCGTGGCGGGGGCGGCCGGCTTCGACTCGCTCTTGGCGCCCTCCCCGGACGACGTGCTGGAGCCCTCGGACGCAGCGCTCGTGCTCGGCTTAGCGGCCGCCTTCTTGCCGTCCTTGCCGTAGTCCGTGATGTAGAAGCCCGATCCCTTGAACAGCAGGCCGGCGCCGGCAGACATGCGGCGCTCCCCGCGGGTGCCGCAGGAGGGACAAGGCAACTCGGACTTGGCGGCGCTGATCTTCAGGAAGAACTCCTCGAAGTCGTGGCCGTTTTCGCAGCGATACTCGTACGTGGGCATGGTGGTAAACGGGGGCTAAGATGCGACAGCCATTTAGTTTACCACATCGATAGAGGATTTGGAATCCGGATTGCGATTCAGGATCACGAATCCGGATTCCGATTGGCGATGACGGCGCGTGGCCGCGACCGGGCCGCAGCGCGTGACCGGGGCCACTCGCGCAGCCTATCCGTCCAGTCGCGCTTTGAGCCGCGCCAGCGCCGTATCAATGCTCGACGACGTCAGGGTGTCGGCGATGCGAGCCAGTTCTTCTGCTTCGCGCCAGGCGAACTCGAGTTCGAGCAGTTCTCCAGCGAGGAGTTCGCGTTCGCGCTGCTCTTGCAGGGCCATTTCGAGGGCGAGGGAGATCGGACCGCCGTACTCGCCCATCTCCTTGGTGCCGAGGCTCTTCCCGACGTAGCGACGGATCACCCCGGCCGCGAGGTTCTCCGCCCGGTCCTGTGCGACCGTGGACAGCATGTCCACGGCCAACTGCTCATCAACCTTCTTCCCGCCGAATCGATTGAGCTTCGCAACGAGCTTTGGAAGCACGGACTCGGCCCCAGGCCCACGGTAGGTCACGACGCGGCGACCGACGACCGGCACGCGCACTTCCAAGGTCTCGTCTGCTGGGTCCAGCCAGAGCTTGGTGTTTCGGGTGTGCTTGCTCTCGACGCGCGGATGCGACTCCACGCGCGCCGGGTCGCGGCTTGTTGCCGGCAGTCGAATGCCAAACACGGAGCGCACCGGCGGATCCTCTGGATCCTCGGCGATATGGCTCGGCGTCGGCAGTACAAGCCGCGTGGCGCGTTCGTATCCCCGCTCCATGATCTGCCACAGGTTGTAGAACGCCCCGACGCCGATGCCCGCCGCCGAGATCCCTGCGTAAACACTGCCCAGCGCCACCGCACCACCCGCCACGAGCCAGCGGTACTGCCGCCGCCGGGCAGCAAGCTGCGCCCCGAACCGCCACGCGGCCATCTCCGGCCGCATCGCCGCACCGACCCGAACAAGCTCGGTCCCTTCCGCGAGGCGGGCGAGCCCAATGTTGTCGGTGCTCATGCGCAGGCGCGTCTGCGCAAAGAGCCGCTCACACTCCTCGATCGCTGCCCAGCGCTCCTCTTCAGGCGAGAGGTTCCAGCGCTTGCACCGCGCGCAGATTACCCAGAGACGGCCATTCGAGAGGTCGAACGCCAGCCGACGCCCCACGGGGAAATGCTCCACCGCCTCGTTGTGGCCGAGGGTCGCGTGGCAGTAGAGGCAGGTGGAGTACAAGGGAGACTATTGATTTGGACCGAGGATTTCGATCGAGGATTGCGATGCTGGAATTAGACGGGCGATGATCGCGAATCGGCATCCTCGATCGAGGTCCTCAGTCGCAATCCTCGGTCCAAGTCCAAAATCACCCTCTATCGGTACTTCCCCCACACCCGCTCCAGCGCGTCACTGATCTCTCCCACGCTGGCCCGCGCGCGCACGGCGTCGAGGATCAGCGGCATCAGCCGCGTCTCCCCCGCGCGAACCGCCGCCTCGAGAACGCCGAGGCACGCAGCCACGGCCGTCCCGTCGCGTGAGGCCTTCACTGCCGCGAGTCGCGCGCGCTGCTCGGCGGCTAGCTGCGAGAAGTCGGGCGTGGGAATCACCGGCGGCTCAGCGCCGTCGCCGAACTTGTTGACACCGATCACCACCCGTTGGCCGGCCTCGACGGCGAGCTGGTGCGCGTACGCGCTCTGGCCAATCTCCTGCTGCATGAAGCCGGCCTCGATGGCCTGCGCCGCGCCGCCCAACTCCGCGACCTTCAATATCAGTTCGACCGCGCGGCGCTCGAGCTCGTCGGTCAGCGACTCCACGTAGTACGACCCGGCCAGCGGATCCACGGTCTGCGTCACGCCGCTCTCGTACGCCACGATCTGCTGCGTGCGCAATGCCAACGTCGCCGCTTCGGCGGTCGGAAGCGCGAGCGCCTCGTCGTATCCGTTGGTGTGGAGCGACTGCGTGCCGCCGAGCGTGGCGGCCAGCGACTGCACGGCCACGCGCACCACATTGTTCAGCGGCTGCTGCGCGGTCAGTGTCACGCCGCCGGTCTGGGTGTGGAAGCGCATGCGGCAGCTCGCGTCGCTTGCGCCATACCGCTCGCGCATCAGACGCGCCCACAGGCGGCGCGCCGCGCGGAACTTGGCGACTTCCTCAAAGAGATCGTTGTGGCAGGCGAAGAAGAACGAGAGGCGCGGCGCGAACGCGTCCACCGCCAGCCCGGCGTCCACCGCCGCCTGCACGTAGGCGAGCGCGTTCGCGAAGGTGAACGCAATCTCCTGCACCGCCGTCGCCCCCGCCTCCCGCATGTGGTAGCCGGAGATCGAGATGGGGTTCCACTGCGGCACCTCCTCCGCGCAGAACCGGAACGTCTCGGCGATCAGCGCCAGCGACGGCTTGGGCGGGTACACATACGTGCCGCGCGCGACGTACTCCTTGAGGATGTCGTTCTGGATGGTGCCGCTCAGCGCGCCGCGCGCGATGCCCCGCTCCTCGGCGACCACGATGTACATCGCCAGCAGGGTGGACGCGGTGGCATTGATCGTCATCGAGGTGCTCACCCGATCGAGCGGCAGGCCACCGAGCAGGACGTGCATGTCGTCCACGGTATCGATGGCCACGCCGACGCGCCCCACCTCACCCAGCGCGCGCGGGCTGTCGCTGTCGATGCCCATCTGCGTCGGCAGGTCGAAGGCGACGGACAGCCCCGTCTGCCCCGCCTCGAGCAGGTGCTTGAAACGCGCATTGGTCTCGGCGGCGGTCCCGAACCCCGCGTACTGCCGCATCGTCCACAGGCGACCGCGGTACATCGTGGCCTGGACGCCACGCGTAAACGGGAACTGCCCGGGCGCACCGAGCGAATCGCCCGACGTCGGTCCATCGCCGGGGCCATACGCCGGCTTCACCGGAATGCCGGATGGCGAGTGAATGTCCGCCATCTACCGGTCGTCCTCGAGGATGCGCAACGCCGTCTCCACATCGTCGCGGCTGCCGATGTACAGCGGCGACCGCTGATGCAGCTCCGTGGGCGCCACATCCATCAGGCGCCGTTTGCCGTCCGCGGCCGCGCCCCCCGCCTGCTCGCAGATGAAGGCGAGCGGGTTGCACTCGTAGAGCAGGCGCAGCTTGCCCGTAGGCGCCTTGCGATTCGCCGGGTACACGAAGACGCCGCCGCCGAGCAGGTTGCGATGGAAGTCAGCGACCAGCGACCCGACGTACCGCACATTCATCGGATCCCGCTTGCCATCAAGGCCGCGGTAGCGGCGCATCAGCGCTTTCACCGGCTCGCTCCAGTCCCGTTCGTAGGAGTCGTTGACCGAGAGGTATTTGCCGACCGCAGGAATGCGAATGTTCGGGTGCGACAGCAGGAACTCGCCGATGGATGGGTCGAGCGTGAAGCCATGCGCCCCGTGGCCGGCCGAGTACACCATCATCGTGCTCGACCCGTAGATGACGTAGCCGGCCGCCACCTGCGCGAGCCCCGGCTGCAGCATGTCTTCCTTGCTCCCCTGCCCCGTCCCCGCCGTCACCCGCCGCAGCACGGAGAAGATCGTGCCCACCGGCACATTGACGTCAATGTTCGACGAGCCGTCGAGCGGATCAAACAGCAGCACGTACTTGCCGCACTTGAACTGCGGCGGGATGGGGATGATCCCCTCCTCTTCCTCCGAGGCCATCGCGCAGAGCCGGCCGCCGTGATCCATCGCCTTGGTGATGATCGCATTGGCGATGATATCGAGCTTCTGCTGATTCTCGCCCTGCACGTTCTCCGAGCCGGCCGCGCCGAGGATGTCGATGAGCCCCGCGCGTCGCACCTTGCTGCTGATCATCTTGGCGGCCACCGCCAGATCGTACAGGATGCCCGACAGCTCGCCCGTGGCCTCGGGGAACTTGGCTTCCTGCTCGATGATGAAGCGGTCGATCGTGACGATCGAAGTGTCGGAGTGATTCAGCATCGAAGTGTGGGGCACGGCAGGGCCTCAGCGCGTGGAGTGCTGCCTAAAAGTCGCCGGTGCCACGCATGTTTGCCAGCGCATCGCGCGCTTCTGGCCGACGGTGCTCGATCAGGCCTGCTGCCACGAGCGCAAGCTCAGTGCAGGCGCCAGCGCACACCAGCCGCCTCCAGGGTCCACCCGGTGCCGTCAGTCCGCGCCACGATGTGCCCCAGCTGGTCGGTTCGAAGCACGCTCGCGCCCGACGCGACCAGCCGCCGCATCACGGCCGGATCCGGATGGCCGTAGAAGTTCCGGGCGGCCACGGAGACGAGCGCGGCGCGGGGCCGCACCGCGGTGAGCCACGCCTCCGACGTGCTGGTGCCGCTCCCGTGGTGGGCCACCTTCAGCAGGTCGGCGCGCAGGAGCTCGGGGGTGCGCGCCAACAGCCAGTCCTCTTCCGGCCGCTCGGCGTCGCCGGTGAGCAGCATCGTGGAGATGCCGTACTCGAGGCGCACGACGACGCTGGAGAGATTGGGGTCTTTCAGCCCCACCATCCACGCGGAATCGGGGGCCAGGATGCGAAGGCGCACACCGTCCACGTCGAGCACCTCGCCGGCGCGCGCCCGTCGCCAGACCGCGCCAACGCGCGTGGCCTCGACGAGCGAACGCCGATAGGGCGGACTGCTGCCCGCGAACGCGGCGTCGAGGTAGGCGGGGGGACGCATCGCCTTGAGCACGGATACCGCCCCGCCCACGTGATCGGCGTGCGGATGCGACAGCGCGAAGAGCACGAGTGGCCCGCCCCGCGCCCGCAGGTACGGGACGACCGTGAATCGCCCCATGTCGCGGCGTTCGTCCCCCTTGCCGGCGTCGAACAGGAGCCAGCGTCCGCGTGGCGTGCGCACGGCGACGGCATCCCCCTGCCCCACGTCGATCATATGGACTTCCAGCGCGCCGGAACCCGGCGTCGGTGTGAGCGCCGCCACGCTCACGGCGGCCAGCGCCATCAGCGCGGAGCGCTCCCAGAAGTGCCGCACACAAGCCGCGAGCACCGCTACGCACGCCACGCCGAGCGCAACGGCGGTCACGCGCGAGGGCGCGGCGTGCAGCGTGGCCCACGGCACCGACGCCCCGGCCCACGCCACCGCATCGAACGCCCGGAGCATCGGAATCGACGCGTCGCCCACCAGCGTGGCGGCCGCCGGCCACCAGGACAGCGCCAGTCCCAGGAAGAGCGTGGGTTGCATCACCGCGACGATCGGACCGGCGGCGAGGTTGGCAAACGGCGCGATCAGCGAGACGCGCCCGAAATGCCACGCAACGAGCGGCGCCGTGGCGAACGAGGCGACGACGCTGACGATGAGTTCGCTCGCCAGCTTGCGTCGCCATCCATCGAGCCAATCGGGGGCGAGGCGCTCCGCCAGACGCCGCCCCGCGATGAGCGCGGCGAAGCCGCTCACCGAGAGCTGCCAACCGAGGTCCACCGCGGTGCGCGGCTGGTACAGAAGTGGGATGCCGCCTCCCCAGGCGAGCGCGGCCCACGGCGATGTGTTGCGCTGCAGCGCCATGGAGACGACCTGTGCGCCGACCATCACCGCACTGCGCACGGCGGGCGGTGGCGCGCCAATCACCAACACGTAGAGAGCTACCAGCGCTAATCCGGTCCAGCGCGCCGCCGCGGCCGGCACGCGCACCGCCTGCAGCAGCATCAGCATCGCGCCTGAGACGATTGCGACGTGCAACCCCGAGATCGAGAGCATATGCACGATGCCCGCGTCGGCGTATCGGTCGCGCATCTCCGGATCGAGCCCGCGGGTGTCGGCAATGAGCAGGGCGCGCACCAACCCGGTGTCGCGCAGGAAGTAGCGGTCGATCGCGGCGCCCGCGCGCTCCCGCCACGGCGCGAGCGCCGGCGGCGGCTCGTAACGCTGGCGGCAGCGAAACGGCATCCGCTCGCGAGCCATGCACTCGCGATCCACCCGCGCGGCCTCGGCGCCAACGCCGAGTCCGACGGCGAGGATGAGCAGGATCGCACCGGGCGTCGGGCGCCGGGCGAGCAACGCCGCCACCGCGCCGAGCGACGCGAGCCCCCCGAGCGCGGCGGCGCTCGCCGTGCTGTCGGAGGAAAGGCCGGCGATCAGCCCCGCGGCGTACGCCGCGAAAGCCCAGGCGATGAGTGGAATGAGTGGCTCGAAGCGGTGGTGCGCATCATGGCACCGTCGCCGAGCCGTGCCGGCATCACTGCATTGCCGGCGACATCATTTCGACGCGGTCGCTACCCCGTCGTCGGCAGCGGCGCGCGCTCACGCACCACCTGCCCGGTGAACGTCGAACCGGTCGTGCCGGTGAGTTCGACCGTGAAGTACTTCCCGATCAGCGCCTTCTCGCCCGGGATCAGCACCGTCTTGAAGTCCCGCGAACGGCATTGCATCAGCTCGCCCTTGCGGGCCTCCTTCTCCACGAGCACTTCACACCGCTCACCCACGCGGCGGAAGTTGCGGTCGCGGGCGATGCCCCGCACCGTGGCAAGCAGTTCATTGAACCGCGCGTCCACGACGTCGTCGGGCACGGTCATCTCGGCCGGCAGTCGAGTCGCCGGCGTCCCCTCGCGCGCCGAGAACTTGAACATGAACGCGTCGTCGAACTGAATCTCGCGCACGGCGCTCAGCGTCTCGTGGAAATCCTCGTCGGTCTCGCCGGGGAAGCCGACGATGATGTCCGTCGTGAGGCCAAGCCCGGGCATCGCCGCGCGCAGGCGCGCCACGCACTCAAGGAACTCCTCGCGCGTGTAGCGACGCAACATCCGCTTGAGCGTGCGACTGCTCCCGCTTTGCATCGGCAGGTGGACGTGCTCGCAGACAGTCCCGACCTCGGCCATCGCGGCAATCACGCGATCGGAGAAGTCGTTGGGGTGCGGGCTGGTAAACCGCAGGCGGCGCAGACCGGGCACCGAACCGACCGCGCGCAAGAGATCGGCGAAGTCGCGGGCGCCGTCGTGATACGAATTCACCGTCTGGCCGAGCAGGACGACCTCGGTGAGTCCTTCGGCAACCACGCGCTCCGTCTCGCGCACGACGTCTTCGAGCTGGCGGCTGCGCTCACTGCCGCGCGTGAACGGCACGATGCAGTACGTGCACCGGTAGTCGCAGCCGCGCTGGACGGGGATCCATGCCTTCACTCCGTCGAACCGACTGGCCTGCACATCCTCGTAGTGCTCCTCGAGGTCGAAGTCGGTGGCGATCATCCGCTCGCCCTTGCGCGCTCCTTCAATCAGCGCCGGCAAGGCGCGATAGCCGTCGGGGCCGATGACCAGCGAGACGCGCGAATCGGTCTCCAGCAGGCGCGGCCCGAGGCGCTGGGCCATGCAGCCGGTCACGCCGAGCACTGCGTCCGGCTTGAGAAAGCGCCGCAGTTCCGTGAGCCGGCCGATCACGCGCGTCTCGGCGTGCTCGCGGATCGCGCAGGTGTTCAACAGCACGACGTCGGCGCCCTCGGGAGCGTCCACCGCTTCATAACCTTCGGCGGCCAGCTTCCCGAGCATGAGCTCGGAATCGCTGACGTTCATTTGGCAGCCGTAGGTTTCGATGAAAACGCTTGGCATCAGGCGACGATTGAGGACTTGGACCTAGGATTCCGATTCAGGATTGCGATTCAGGACTGCGATTGGCGATTAAGGCGGGAGCGGCCACGATCCACCGTCCACCGTCCACCGTCCACCGTCCACCGTCCACCGTCCACCGTCCACCGTCCACCGTCACTCCGCCTTAGGTTCGACAGGGAGTTGAATATAGAACGTGCTCCCCTCCGCCTCTTTCGACCGCACCCAGATGCGGCCGCCGTGGGCTTCCACAGCGAGGCGACAGAACGCGAGACCGAGACCGGAGCTGCGCGTCTTGGGCGCGTTGGGCGAGCGCACCTGCTCGAACTTGCGGAAGATCACTTCCTGAAACTCGGCCGGGATGCCCGGTCCGTTGTCAGTGACCGTGAACAGGATCCCCTGCGGATCGCGCACGGCGGCGAGGGCCACGTGCACGGCGGTGGCCGAGTGCGAGAGCGCGTTCTGCACGAGGTTGGCGAAGACGCGGCGGAGCAGCGCCTTGTCGGCGTTGAAGACCGGGGCTTCGTCCGACGCCTCGTAGGCCATCGTCGCCCCTTCGGCGCTGAACCGCGGCGTCCAGTCGATGTTGAGTTCTGAGAGGAACGCGGCCGGCGCGATGGGCTCCGGCGAGATGGCGATGCGCGTCTCCTCCACGCGCGACACCTCCAGCAGGTCCTGGATGAGTCCGAGCAGATCCTCCGCCTTCCCTTCCGCTTCCGAAATCGCCTTGTACTGCGTCTCGGTCATCGGCCCGTAGTCGCCCTCGCGCAGCATCTCCAGCGTGGCGAGCACGCTCGTCAGCGGCGTCTTGAGGTCGTGCACGATCATGCGCATCAGGTCGTCGCGCACCTTGGCCAGTTCGCGCAGGGTGCGATAGCTCTGCTCGAGCGCGTCAGTCGCGCTCTTGAGCTTGAGCAGGGAGCGCACGCGCGCGCCGAGGACCAGGCGGTTGTGCGGCTTGAGCAGGAAGTCGTCGCCGCCCGCCTCGATGGCCTTCACGCGGTCGGCGGTGTCGTTGAGCGCGGTGACGAAGATGACCGGGATGCGCGCGGTGCGCGCGTCCTTCTTCAGGCGGCGGCAGACTTCGAAGCCCGCGTCGCGATCGTCCACGCCGAGGTCGCCGGCAGGCATCGAGACGTCGAGGATGCAGAGGTCGGGCTGGTGCTCGAAGCAGGCAGCGAGGGCGCCGGGTCCGTCGGTGGCAGAGACGGTGCGCACGCCGAGCGCGGCCAGCTGGTCGGCGAGCAGCTCGACGTTCGCCTCGACATCATCGGCCACGAGGACGAGCGGGGGGAGCTCCGCACCGGCCGGCGCCATGGCGTTACGGCCGGACGGTAAGGCCGACGCTCAGGATATTGCCCAGCTCCTTCAGGCCCCCGCCGGACCGGTCGTTGCGCTGGAGGCTCACATCGAGCGTCGCCCAGCCGCGGGCGAAGGTCGCGCCGCCGCCGATGGCGAGCGTGTTCTCTCGAACCGCGTCGCCCAAGTAGGCGAACGGCAGTCCGCGTGTGCGGCCGCCGAGCCGCACGAGGGTCGTGGTGGAGCGGAACCGCGGGCCGGCGAGTTCGGCGCCGACCGAGATGTCGGTCGCGTCGCGCGCGTCGAGCTGCGACGAGCCGAGCGACTGCATCCGCGACCACGTCTCCTTGCTGAAGCGCGCGGTCAGCTGCGAGCCCGGGATGCCGTCGTAGGTGACCGACAGGCCGAACCGGTGCGGGGCGTTGCCGTGCGTCGCAACGGAGTCGGCGTACCGCGTCTTCATCGCGCCGCCAAGCTTGAGCGACGCCGCAACGTAGAGGTGCGTCACGGGGCGCGACACCAGCCCTGCCGAAAGCGACGAGCCGGCGTACGACAACGTCATGTTCTGAACGAGCGCGCCGTACGTGGTCGTGTCGTCGAACGTGCGCGAGAGGTTCATTCGATTGGCGCCCGAGTAGGCGTGGAACGCCACACCAGCCTGAAGGCGCTCGCTAAACGTCCACGCGTAGGCCACGCGCGCATCGTTCATCGCGCCGCGCACCTGCGTGGAGACGCGGGACCCCACGTTGGCCCCGCTGACGACGACGGTATCTCGAAACGACGCGTCCCACGTCCGGTCGAGCACCGACGAGAACGAGATCCCGAGGAAGCCGCGCGCGCCAGTCCGCGTCCCGACCGAGACGACCGGGAAGCGAGCTGTCTTGGTGTTCACGTCACGCCCGCCGACGGTCACGCGGCGATACTCCGGGTCCACCTGGAAGGCGAAGATTGAGCGCCCGGCGCCGGGAAGCGCCGCGGGGTTGATGGGCGAACCCGCGTCCGTTTCGGCGAACGCCCCGGCAGTGGCGGCCGCGCGCGTGCTCAGCTGGCCGGTGGGATAGCCAAAGCCCTGCAGGCTCAGCGCGCCCTGCGCGGCGAGCGGCGCCGTGACCGCGGCACCCAGCAGCAGCGAGAGAAGAAGGCGGCGCATCAGGGCACCCCGAAGTTGACGCGCGGCATATAGCTGACCCGCAGCCGCGGACGCACCGACGCCGGCGCGCGCGAGTTGAAGAAGCGCAGTTCGGCGCCGTGCAGCCCTTCTTCGCGCTGAACGAGGACGATCGCGCGCTGCGGCGAGGTCAGGGCCGTATCCGGCGCCGACTTCCATACGCGCAGCAAGCCGTTGACCTCGAGCGTGCGCCGGCCGCTGTCGGCCGGCGCGGCGCGAATCGAGTCGGTGACGAACAACCCCGGGGGAACGAGCACCTGCGAGGCCCGGAAGAGGTCGGTGATGCGCGGTGTGGCCGCCAGCGCCTGGCCGATGACCGTCACCGTGTCGCGGTCGTCGTAGCCGCGCGAGGGCATCTGCGTCAGCTCGAGGGTGGCGCGCACGATCGTCGCGGAGTCCAGCAGCCACGAGGGGATGTTGAATCGCAGGTACGAGCGCCGCGCCGGCACGCCGCCCGCGGCCATCGCGAGCGCCCCAGCCGAAGGCAGCGCGTTGCGGGCCACAACGGCGTAGTCGCGGAAGTCGGGGGCCAGTGACGCCGGTTCGAGCGGCGTGCCCGATTGCAGCGCCGCCACCACCTGCTTCACCGCTGTGTCAGGGGACACGTAGTAGCGGAGGTCCGCCGGCAGCCCCGTCTCGAGCGTGTGGAGGCGAAGCGACACGGAGCTGGCGCCCACGAGGCGCAGGCCGAATCGCACCCGCGCGCCGCTCTGAATCTTCTGCAGCAGCCACGCGCTGGGCAGGGCAAAGCGCAGCGAATCGGTGATCTCGGCGCGGGTGAGCGTGCGCTGCGCCACGAGTCGTCCCGCCCGGAACTGCGCGAGCACCGCGGCCGGCACCAGATCGTCGGCGATGGTGTCCACGTCGTAGAGCTCGAAGCGCACCCACGCCGGGAGACGGCTTTGCGTCAGGTTGAAGCGCATCCGCAGCACGGCGCTGTCGGCACGCGTCACGGGCCGCGCCGTGTCGTTGGGCGGCGTGAAGGTGGCGAGCAGCGTGTCGAAGCGCAGGACCGCGCGCACATCGAGGGTGTCGCCGCGCGCGGCTAGCGGAATGCCCTCCTCCGTGCCGATCGACGGGAAGCCCGACAGCGTCGTGTCGAACGCGAGCACCGGCGAGATCGTCGTGTCGACGATGGGGACGGAGAGCCCCGGGCAGAGCGTTGGGCAGGCACTGCCCGCATCCAACTGCTCGGCACAGGCTCCCAGCGCCGCGGCGGCGAAGGCGGCAACGCTCACGCGCAGGGCGCGACGAACTGGAGATGACATCATTCGCGGCGCAGGGAAGACGGCGTGAACGGATTGGGAAGCAGCTCGGACAGCGACCACTCGGCGACGGCGCCGCCACGGGTGATGCTCGTGACGCGGCACTGCGGCGCGAACTCCTGCAGCACCTGCCGGCAGATGCCGCACGGGGGCGTCGGCCGGTCGGCATTGGTGGCCACGACGACGTGCGTGAACTCGCGGTGGCCAGCCGCCACCGCGGCCCCGATGGCCGCGCGCTCCGCGCAGGTGCCGGCGGGATACGACGAGTTCTCTACGTTGCAGCCGCTGATGATCGCGCCATCTGGGGTGAGCAGCGCCGCCCCCACCGGAAAGTGCGAGTACGGGGCGTACGCACGCTCCATCGCCTCAAATGCGGCCGCGCGCAACGCGGCGAGGGTAGTGGCGTCGGCCATCACGCGAGGAGACCCGGCAGGAACGAGGTACCCCGCCCGCGGAACGGCAGGCCGAGCCAGTGCGCGACCGAGGCGCCCAGGTCCGAGAACGTGTCCCGACGGCCAAGCGCCACCGGACGCACCCGCGGGCCGAACACCAGCACGGGGACATTCTCCCGGGAGTGGTCGGTGGACGGGGTCGTCGGATCGTTGCCGTGGTCGGCGGTCACGAAGAGCAGGTCATCCTCGCGCAGGGCATGCGTCAGGTGTGGAAGGGCGGCGTCGAACTCGCGCAACGCTCCATAGAACCCCGGAGCGTCGTTTCGGTGCCCGAACGCCTGGTCGAAATCTACAAGGTTGGCGAAGCAGAACCCATCGCCCCCGGCCAGCCATTCCCCGATCCGGCGGATCCCGTCGGCGTTGGAGGCGGTGTGCCCGCCCTCGAGCCCCCGGCGGGCGAACAGGTCGTCCACCTTCCCCACCCCGATCCGGGCAATCCCCGCCGAGGCGAGCGCGTCCAGCAGGGTCTCGTCGGGTGATTCCACGGAGAAATCGCGCCGGTTCGTCGTGCGCTTCCACGCCCCCTCGGTCCCAATGAACGGGCGCGCGATCACGCGCGACACGTTATGCGGCGGAACGAGCAGGTCACGGGCACGGGCACAGGCGGCATGCAGCTCTTCGAGCGGCACGACCCCTTCGTGGGCGGCAACCTGGAAGACCGAGTCCGCCGAGGTGTAGACAATCCACGCACCGGTGCGTTCGTGCTCGGCGCCGAACTGGTCGATGATCGCCGTGCCGCTGCCGACGACGTTTCCGATGCAGGGGCGTCCCGTCAGTCGCGAGAACTCCGCGAGCACCTCGCTCGGGAAGCCGTCGGGATATGTCGGGAACGGCTTCTCCAGATGTACCCCGGCGATCTCCCAGTGCCCCGTGGTGCTGTCCTTGCCCTTGGACTGCGGGCAGAGCACGCCGTGCGCGGCGGTCGCTGACGCCACAGTCTGCATCCCCGCGATGGGCGCGAGGTTGCCCAATCCGGCACGCTCGAGATTCGGCAGGTCAAAGCCGCCCACGACGCGCGCCGTGTTGGCGAGCGTGTGCGACCCCTCGTCGCCGTACTCGTCGGCGTCGGCCGCTTCACCGATGCCGACGCCGTCGAGCACGAGGATGCAGGCTCGCCGGCTCACGGCACGGCCTCGTGGTACAGGCGCGGGAGGCGCTGACGCAGGCCGGTGAGCACTTCGTAGGGCGACATGAAGTCGGCGGCGGTGGCCACGTCTTCGACGGTGATCAGCGAGCCGCCGTCGCGACCGCAGAGCGTGACAATGTCACCGGCAGCACACGCGATGTCGGTCACGTCGATCATCGTCATGTCCATCGTCACCACGCCGGCCACGCACGTGCGCGCACCGTGCAGCAGGGCCGCCCCCTTGTTGCCAAGCGAGCGGCGATACCCGTCGGCATAGCCGATGCCGAGCGTCGCCACACGGCGCGGCCCCACCGCTCGCCACGTCGCGCCATAGCTCACGGTGTCGCCGTCCTGCAGGTCGTGCAGTTCGAGGATGCGCGCCCGCACGTGAGCCACGGGTTCGGGGAGCAGCTGCGCCCCGTCGCCCGACCCGACGCCGTAGAGAAACACCCCCGGGCGGATGAACGACCACGGCGACGCGTCGCGGCGCACGATCCCCCCGCTGTTCTGCGCGTGGAGCAACGCCGGTCGCGCCGGAAGGGCCGCGAGCGCGGTGAGAAAACGCTCCTCCTGCCGTTCCCACGATCCGTCGTTGCGCTCGGAGGAATGAAAGTGGGTGAACGCACCGTCGGGCGGCAGCCTGCGCACGAGGTCGGCGACGTGGGCCATCTCGTCCCAGCGGAGGCCGGCGCGGTGCATGCCCGTCTCGATGGCGAGGTGCCACGCCCCGCCGCCGCTCTCGATCCAGGCGGTGATGGCGGCCGGATCCCCGAGGGTCGGTGTCACAGCCGCGACCCGCGCGGCGCCGAAGTCGGCCGGCAGGAGCGGAGAGAAGACGAAGACGGGGCGGCGGATCCCCGCCGCGCGCAACTCCTCGGCCTCGGGCACGGTGGCGACCCCAAAGCCCATTGGGTCGAGCCGCTCAAGGGCGCGCGCGCAGGCGACCGCGCCCAGGCCGTAGGCGTCGGCCTTCACCATGGGCACGAGCGGGACCCCGGCGTGGCGTTGCAGCGCGGCCCCATTGCGCACCAGCGCGCCGAGGTCGACGTCAACCCAGGCGCGCGTGGTCAGCGTCGCAGTAGATTCCGTGGACATTGCAGCCTAAAAAGTTAGCGGCCGTGAGGGGGGCGATGCAAGAAAAGAAGCGACTGGACGACGCGCTGGCGATCATGCGCGACCTGCGGACGCGCGACGCCTGGGACCGGGCGCAGACGCACGCCTCGCTGCGGCCGTACCTGAACGAGGAAATGCACGAACTCGACGACGCCCTGCTCGCCGGTGACGACGCGGCGATGTGCGGCGAGCTGGGCGACGTGCTGCTCCAGGTGCTGTTTCACGCGATCATCGCCGAGGAGCGCGGCGCGTTCACGGTCGAGGACGTGGCTGGGTCGTTGGTGCACAAGATGGTGAAGAGGCATCCGTGGCTGTACCCGGACGGTGGACGGTTGACGGTGGACGGTGGACGCGCCCCCGCCCTGGCCGATGACTCCAAGCGCGAGCCGTGGGAGCAGATGAAGTCGCGGACGCGGAAGTCGCTGGCGGAGGGGCTGCCGCAGGGGCTGCCGAGCCTGCATCGCGCGCATCGGCTGCAGGAGCGCGCGGCGGGGGTCGGCTTTGATTGGCCCGATGTCGAGGGGCCGTCGGCGAAAGTGCGCGAGGAGCTGGGCGAGGTGGCCGAGCTGATCGCGCGCGACGGGCACGACTTCCCGACGCACGGCGTCCCCAGCGGCGACCCGCGCCACGAGGCGCTGGAGCACGAACTCGGCGACCTGCTCTTCGCCGTGGTCAACCTTTGCCGGAAGTGCGGCGTGCACCCGGCGCTCGCGCTCGACAAGGCGAACGCCAAGTTCCAGCGCCGCTTCGAGGCGATCGAGCAGCTGTGCGAGACGCGGGACGTGGACGTGCGCACCGCGGGGCTCACGGTGCTCGACGCGATGTGGGACGAGGTGAAGCGGGGGGAGTAGCGGTCTGCGGCGCCCCGCCCCGCGGGGCCTACACGCCAGCGCGGCGCGCCTCGTTCGAGACGCGCCGCGCGGTTCATCCAGGACGCTGCGTGATCAGCGCGGACCCGGCCGGATGCCGCCGCTGATGAACGAGATGGACAAGCTCGTGTACTTCGCGCTGAGCATGTCGAGGTCGGCGTTCACGGTGCGCAGTTCGACGCCGATGCGGCTCCGCTTGGAGATCGGGAGTTCGACGCCGGCGCCAAACGCCTGCCCCATGCCCGAGTCGCTGATCTCGTCGCCCGACGCGAGATCCATGAAGCCGACGCGGTTATAGGTCAGCGAGGCAAACGCGTACGGGAGAACGTAGGAGCGCTCGCGCAGGCCGGAGACGACGACGCCAAGTCCCGGGGAGAGATAGGTCCAGCCGGTCGTCGCTTCGGCGCTCTCGGCGCCGGCAGCCAGCGGCAGGTCAAGACGCCAGCCGATGAAATGGTGCGGACCGAAGGAGCGCTGAATGCTCAGGCCCAGCGCGTAGCCGGTCTTGCCAACGTCCTTCAGCGCGCCAGTCGGCGTCGCCGTGCCGAGCGTGAAGTAGGTGGAGGTCGGGCGTCCGCCGGTCGGCGCGGCCATCCGTGCGCCCGGCGCGCCCATCTCTACCTGCGCGCCGGCCGTGGCCGATGCGACGACGATGAGCCCCAGCAGTCGACGCATCATGAGCCACTCTCCAGGCGCTGCTGAAGTTCACGGTAAATGCCGGTCCAACCGGCCTCCGCCGTGTTGATCAGCCTGGACGTCAGCGTCGTGGTGCCGCGGTAACGCGACTCGATGCCCATGCGGATGCGACCCTCGCTCGTCTTGATGCGAATGGTCATCCGCTCTTCGGTGAGATATTGCCCGAAACGCACGTCGCTCGAGCGCCATTCGGTCTGCAGGTAGCCGCCCTCGCGATCCATGATGCGGATGGCCGCGCGCTCACCGACGACGTCAATCACGGTGCGCCAGACGCGATCCTGGTTGGTGGACTGGATGGGAATGTCAACCCAGTATGGCCATTCCCGCACGGTGATTTCGGCGGGGAGCGACGCGATGGCCGCGACGCGTACTGGGGCCTTGGCCGCGCAACCCACCGTGGCGACGAGTGCGGCCGCCATCGCGAGCCAACGGAGTGAGTACCGCGTGGTTTGCATGGTTCTCCTCAGCAGTGGGGGCTGGTGTACGCTATTAACGTGCGCGAAAACGTGTCAACTTGACAGAGGGCGGCGCCGTGCGCGGGCTACGCCCGAGCGGTGTTACACGCGGCCTACGCCCGAGCGCTGTCGCGCAGGCGAATCAGCCCTTCCTGCGCCACCGACGCGACGAGCGTGCCGTCACGGGTGAAGAGGGCGCCGCGCGTGAACCCGCGCGCGCCAGAAGCGGCGGGGCTCTCCATGGCGTACAGGAGCCAGTCGTCGGCGCGGAACGGCCGGTGCAGCCAGAGCGAGTGGTCGAGCGACGCGATCTGTAGGCGGCGGTCGCGGAAGGCGACGCCATGCGGGAAGAGAGCGGTCGGCAGGAGGCCGTAGTCCGAGGCGTAGGCGACGACGGCCTGATGGATGATCGGTTCGTCGGGGAGGGGCGACATCGCGCGGAACCAGACGTGCCGCACCGGCTCCCGCGTGGCGGCTGCCTCGGGATCGATGGGAACGACCGGGCGGAAGTCGATGGGGCGGTCCTGCGTGAGGATCGCGCGCAGGGGCTCCGGGATGCGGTCGGCGCGGGCGCGAACGAGGTCGAGTTCCGACGTGAGCGACTCCGGCGGCGGCACCTCCGGCATCGGCATCTGGTGCTCAAGCCCAGGCTCGCGCACATGGAACGACGCGGAGAGGTGGAAGATTGCCTCGCCATGCTGGATGGCGGTGACGCGGCGGCTGGTGAAGCTCCCGCCGTCACGCGGGCGGTCCACGAAGAAGATGATGGGCGTCTTCAGGTCGCCGGCGCGCAGGAAGTAGCCGTGCACCGAGTGCGCTTCGCGCCCCGCGGCCACCGTGCGCTGGGCGGCGACGAGCGACTGCGCGAACACCTGCCCGCCAAAGACGCGCCCCGACCCGATGTCGCGGTTGCGCCCGCGGTAGATGTTCACCTCGAGCGGCTCGAGGTCGAGCAGCGCGAGCAGTTCGTTGACCACCGGATGCCTTCCGTCCTCACTCATCACGCGACCCTCGTCCGTCCACCGTCCACCGTCCACCGTCACTCATTCGCCATACGGAATCCAAATATTCTTCACCTGCACTCCCTCCCGCAGGTATGCGCGCCCCTCGCCCTGCGCCGGGTCGAACCAGTCGCACGCCTCGCCCGCGCACCACGTGCGCTTCATGTTCGCCGCCGACGCGAACTCCACGGCGCGCACGCCCTCAGCGGTACCGCGGTACCAGACCGCGTCTACGTCGTCGTGTTCGGCGAGCACCGTGGCCAGCGCGTCGCGCGCGCCGGTGACGATGTTCACCACGCCGCCCGGGAGGTCTGAGGTCTCGAAGACCTGATAGAGGTCGGTCGCCGACAGCGGGTGCGGCTCGCTGGGAACGGCAACGACGGTATTGCCGGTGGCGACGAGCGGCGCCACGAGCGAGACCAAACCGAGCAGCGGGGCCGCAAACGGCGCGGCGACGCCCACCACGCCAATCGGCTCGTGCATCGCCAGCGCCACGCCGCGGATCGGCACGCTGTGCACGGCGCCGTCCCACTTGTCGGCCCACGCCGCGTACGTGAAGAGGCGACGCACGGTGGCCTCGACCTCGCGTTTTCCGGCCGCGGCGGTCCCGCCGGTCATCGCGGCGATGCGCTCCGCGAACTCCGCGCGGCGCGCGTCGAGATTCTCGCCCAAGTAGTAGAGGATCTGCGCGCGCGTGTGACCCGTCGTCGCCGCCCAACCCTTGAGCGCCGCGTGCGCCGCCTCCACGGCATTCCGGACGTCCTTGCGGTTGCCGTCGCCCACTTCGCCGAGGATGCGTCCTTTCGGTGAGGTGACGACGCGCGAGTAGCCGGAGTCGGGGCGGGACTGCTTGCCGGCGATGAAGAGCTTGGCGGTACGATCAACGCTCGCGCCTTCGGCGCGAGTGACGGTCGACGGTCGACGGTCGACGGTCGATACCGCCGAACTTGTCCGCCGCGCGTCCACCGTCAGCCGTCCACCGTCCACCGTCTTCAGGTACTCAAACATCCCCTCCCGCCCCCCCTCCCTCCCAAACCCACTCTCCCGATACCCACCAAACCCCGCCGCCGCGTCGAACAGGTTGCTGGCGTTAACCCAGACCACGCCCGCCTTGATCTTGGGGGCGATGTCGAGCGCGAGGTTGATGTTCTCGGTCCACACCGACGCGGCGAGGCCGTACGGCGTGTTGTTGGCGAGCGCGACCGCCTCATCGGGGGTCCGGAACGTCATCGCCACGAGCACGGGGCCGAAGACCTCCTCCTGCGCGATGGTGCTCGACGGGAAGACGTCGGTGCAGAGCGTCGGCGGATAGTACGACCCGTGCGACGGGACGGGGCGAGACGGCTGCCAGACCGATGCGCCGTCCTTCCGCCCCTGCTCCACCATCGCGGCGATGCGCTGCAGTTGCACCGGCGCAACGATGGCGCCCATGTCCACCGCCTTGTCGAGCGGCGGGCCGAGCCGGAGCTTCTCCATCCGCGCGCGCAGTTTGGCGTACAGCGTCTCCGCGATTCCCTCCTGCACGAGCAGGCGCGAGCCAGCGCAGCAAACCTGCCCTTGGTTGAACCAGATGGCGTCGACCACGCCCTCGACCACGCCGTCGAGGTCGGCGTCTTCAAAGACAACGAACGGACTCTTGCCGCCGAGTTCGAGCGAGAGCTTCTTGCCGCTCCCCGCCGTCGCCTTGCGGATGATCTTGCCCACCTCGGTGGAGCCGGTGAAGGCGATCTTATCCACCTTCGGATGATTCACGAGGGCCGCGCCCGTCTCACCGTCGCCGGTAACGACGTTGAGCACGCCCGCGGGGAGCCCCGCCTGGCGCGCGAACTCGGCGAAGAGCAGCGCGGTGAGCGGCGTGTACTCGGCGGGCTTGAGGACCACCGTGTTACCCGCGGCGAGCGCCGGCGCGACTTTCCACGAGAGCATCAGCAGCGGGAAGTTCCACGGGATGATCTGCCCGACGACGCCCACCGGGCCGTACCCCGCGAACTCGCTCTCGGCCAGCTGGGCCCACCCGGCGTGATGATAGAAGTGCCGCGCGACGAGCGGGACGTCGATGTCGCGCGTCTCGCGGATCGACTTGCCGTTGTCGAGCGTCTCGAGCACCGCGAAGAGGCGCGCGTGCTTCTGTACCATGCGGGCCAGCGCGTAGAGATGCCGGGCGCGCTCGTGGCCGCTGAGCTTGCGCCAGGCTGGCGATGCCTTGCGCGCGGCGGCGACAGCGGCGTCCACGTCCTTCGCTGTCCCCTGCGAGACACGCGCGAGGCGCGCGCCGGTGGAGGGATCGTGCGTCTCGAACGTCTTTCCCACCTTGGTCCACGCCCCGCCGATGAAATGGCCGAACGCGCCGTCGTGCGCGGCAAGCCACGCGCGCGCGGGGGCGTCGGCTTCGGGAGCGGGGCCGTACTCCATCGACTGGAACAGCTCGGCGACGGTCGCCATGGTTGTCAGGGCATCGGGTGGTGGTGCGCCGCGGCGTAGCGCCCGGTCACGTACATCTCGAGCTGCCGCTCGATGTCGGTGAGCAGGGCGCTGGCGCCAAACCGGAACAGCGAGGGCTCGAGCCACTCGCGGCCCAGCTCCTCGTTCATCAGCATCAGGAACTCGAGCGCCTGCTTGGCGGTGCGGATGCCGCCCGCCGGCTTGTAGCCGATCTGGAAGCCGGTGCGCTCACGGTACTCTCGGATCTGCCGGACCATCGCCAGCGAGACGGGGAGCGTGGCGTTCACGCTCTCCTTGCCGGTGGACGTCTTGATGAAGTCGGCGCCGGCCTGCATCGCCACCCAGCTCGCGCGCGCGACGTTGGTGAGCGTGGCGAGTTCGCCGGTGGCGAGAATGACCTTGAGGTGCGCGTCGCCGCACGCAGCGCGGAAAGCGCGCACCTCATCGTAGAGCTTCTCCCACTCGCCGGTGAGGACGTGACCGCGGGTGATCACGACGTCAATCTCACGGGCCCCCGCACGCACCGATTCGCCGATCTCCTCCACCCGCTGCTTGAAGGGCGAGAGGCCAGCAGGGAATCCCGTGGAGACCGCCGCGACCGGGATGCCGCTCCCCTCGAGCGCGGCCACCGCCGTCGGCACCATCTCGTGGTACACGCAGACCGCGGCGACTGTCGGGCGCAGATGCGCAACGCCGAGCGCGTCCTCGAGGTCCGGCCGCAGCGGATGGCGCGCCTTGGCGCATAGCCGCCGCACGTTCCCCGGCGTGTCGTCGCCACTCAGCGTCGTGAGATCGATGAGCGTGATCGCGCGCAGCAGCCAGGCCGCCTGCCACTGCTTCTTCACCGTGCGGCGCGTGCCGATGGTCGCCGCGCGCCGCTCGGCGGCGCTGCGGTTCACGCGAATCGCGCGCACCCGCTCCAAGTCGAGCGGCTCGCCAGGGTTGCGGGGGAGCTCGCTCATGCGCTCCCCCCTGCTCCCTGTACCCCGCACGCGGCCGCTTGCGGCCGCTGACGGCCGGTCACGGCCGCACCCGGTGCATCATCCGCGGAAACGCGATGCACTCGCGGATGTGCTGCACGCCGCAGATCCAGGCCACGGTGCGCTCGAGCCCCAGCCCGAAGCC
>VHBQ01000015.1 GCA_016871855.1 Gemmatimonadota bacterium | reverse complement strand
TCTGGTCCCTCTGGTTCAACACCGTCCTGCTGGCGACCTTCGACGAACGCGATTACATCATCACCGGCTGAGAACAGTGTTACCTATGTTGCCGGACTCCTGTGTTACCTATGTTCCCGGCCGTTCATGGTTAGCCGCTGGAACCGGCGCGTGAAGTTCGAGAGGCCGATCAGCACGCCGCTCAGGATCACCACGGCGATGATGACCTCGATGAGCGTCATGCCCGATCGGCGCGACGGCACGCTGGCGGAGGTCCGGGTCGGCATCTCGCTCGGAATGTGCCCTCTGTGGGCGCGCTCACGCCAGTCCTTTTGCCGCCGGAGCCTGCCGGATGGTACCTTTCTTCCGTCGCCACGGCGGCGGCCCGCACCCCACTCCCCATGGGCGTCATTGCCACCCTGCTTCCCCTCGAGCGCTGCCTGCAGCGCGTCCACGGCGCCGTGCGGGGCCAGCACACGGTGTCCCCGTGCCGCAGTTGGGATGAACTGACGACGGCGTGCGCCACGGAGCCGGTGCACCTGGCCGTGGTCGACCTGTTCGCTGACGGCGCCGCCAGCTTCGAGCGCATCCGCCAGCTGCGTACGCGCTTCCCCCGCCTGACCCTCGTCGCCTATGTCGTGGCGACGCCGCAGCGCGCGCGCGACCTGTTCGACGCGGGACGCGCCGGACTCGACGGCCTCCTGCTCGTGGACCTCGACGACTCGCCCCAGGCGGTGCGCGCGGTGGTCGAGCAGGCGGAGGCGCGCGGCGTCGCCGCGCTCCTGCGCCATCGGTTGTCGGCGATGGACGTCGTGGCGCGCGACGCAATCCTCATTGTCGTCACGCGCGCCCACGTGCGCCTCACGTCGCACCGCCTCTTGGAGATGTTGTCCATCACCAAGTCCACCCTGCTCGACCGCCTGCGGCGGGAAGGCCTCCCTGCCCCACAGAAGCTCATCGGCTGGGGGCGGCTGATCGTCGCCGGTCAGATGCTCGACGACCCGAGGCGCAGCGCCGACGGCATCGCGCGCGCGCTGGATTTTCCGTCGGGGTCGGCATTCCGGAACATGTGCCAGCGATACGTCGGCGCCACGCCGCTCGAGATCCGTGAGCGCGGCGGGGCGCGCTTCGTGACCGCGCAGTTCCTGCGCTTCATCGGCCGACCGCAGCTGGCCGAAGGGCTTGAGGGCCCAGCCACCGCGTGAAGTACAAGACCATCATCGAGCCGTTCCGGATCAAGACCGTCGAGCCGATCCGGCAGACCACCGAGGCGGAGCGCGCCGTGGCGCTCCACGCCGCCCATTACAACGTCTTCCTCCTGCACGCGAACGACGTCCTCATCGACCTGCTCACCGACTCGGGGACCGGGGCGATGTCCGTCTACCAGTGGGCGGGGATGATGCGCGGCGACGAGACGTACGCCGGCGCGCGCTCCTTCTACGCCTTCGAGTCCGCGGTGCGCGACATCACGGGCTTCCGCCACGTGATCCCCACGCACCAGGGGCGCGCCGCCGAGCACATCCTCACCGGCGCCCTGCTGAAGCCCGGGGACATCGTCCCGAACAACCGCCACTTCGACACGACGCGCGCCAACGTCGAACACCGGCGTGCGACCGCGCTCGACCTGCCCGTCGCCGAAGGTCTCGACCCCCAGGCCCTGCATCCCTTCAAGGGGAACATGGACCTCGAGGCCCTCGAGCGCGTGCTCCGCGAGAACCCGGGGCGCGTGCCGCTGGTCATGATCACCGTGACCAACAACTCGGGGGGCGGCCAGCCGGTCAGCCTTGAGAATGTCCGCGGCGCCGCGGCGATCGCCCGCCGGCATGGCGTGCCGTTCTTCATCGACGCCTGCCGGTTCGCCGAGAACGCCTGGTTCGTCCGCACCCGCGAGGACGGCTACGCCGACCGCGAGCCGATCGCCATCGCCCGTGAGATGTTCGCGCTCGCCGACGGCTGTACGATGAGCGCCAAGAAGGACGGGATGGCGAACATCGGCGGATTCCTCGCGATGAACGACGACGCGGTCGCCGCCCGCTGTCGGAACACGCTCATCCTCACGGAGGGCTTTCCGACCTACGGCGGCCTCGCGGGCTACGACCTCGAGGCGATCGCCGTGGGCCTCTACGAGGCGCTCGATCCGGACTACCTCCGATACCGCATCCGGATGGTCGAGTACATGGCCGAGAAGATGGCCGCCGCCGGCATCCCGACGGTGCGCCCCGCCGGCGGGCACGCGCTGTATCTCGACGCCAAGCGCTGGCTCCCGCACATCCCGCCATCGGAGTATCCGGGCTGGGCGCTCTCGCTGGTCCTGTATCTCGAGGGGGGCATCCGCGCCGTCGAGATCGGCTCGGTGATGTTTGGCCAGCGGCCGGACGGCACGGAGAAGCCCGCCGACCTGGAACTGGTGCGACTGGCCTTCCCGCGGCGCGTGTACACGCAGAGCCACATGGACTACGTCTGCGAGGTGCTCGCCCACGTGAACACGCTGGCCTCACGGATCCGCGGCGTGCGCATCGTCGAGCAACCGCCGGCCCTGCGGCACTTCACGGCGAAGTTCGCCCCGCTCGTTCCCGGCGTCATCGCCTAGCCGCGCCTAGGTCGAGTCTCGCCGCCACGCGCCGCCGAGATATCGCCAGAGGCGCGTGCGCCCCGTGGCACCCGTGAACTCGATGGCGCGCAGGGCATCGCTCCGCCCGGTCGAGACGCCGACGTACAGGAACGCGTCGCCGCTCGCCGAGCCGTTCGGGTAGAACGTGATCGTGGGCCCGTTCGCCGTCGTGGTGATGCCCGGGCCGGTCGCGTAGAACGACGTCGCGCCGTCTACAGTCGTCGTGGGGATCGCGAAGCGCGCCCCCTCGCCCAGCCGCCAGGACTCCCAGCGCTCTGACCCGTCGGCCGCGCCATTGGAGTTGGTGTCCTCGACCACGCGCATCCGCGACGCCGCGTAGTCCATCACGAACAGGACGTTCGTGGTCTTCTGCAGCGACCGCTGCTGCGCCAGGATGAGCGTGCGCTGAACGAGCCGCCCGTTGGCGTCCTGGCGGTAGCGCAGGAAGGACACCTTCGGGAGCGCCAGCGACGCCATGATGGCGATCAGGGCGACCACCAGCATCAGTTCGATGATCGTGTATCCGCGGCGGCCATTCACGCCGGAAAGTTGTACGCGGCGGCGGTGTGGCGCCATCTTGTGGGATGCTCGTCATCGGACTGACCGGCAACATCGCCGCGGGGAAGTCCACCGTGGCCCGCCTGTTCGCCGCCTGGGGCGCCACCGTCGTGGACGCCGACGTCCTCGCCCGTGAGGCGGTCGCCCCGGGCACGCCCGCCCTGCGCGCCATCGCCGACCGGTGGGGATCGGCCGTGCTCGCGCCGGACGGCTCGCTCGACCGCGCGGCCCTCCGGACGGTGGTCTTCGGGGACCCGGCGGCGCGCGCGGCGCTTGACGCCATCGTCCATCCCGAGGTCGCCCGCCGCCGCGACGCCGCCATCGCGGCGGCGCAGGCCCACGGCGAACGGCTGGTGGTCTGCGACATCCCCCTGCTCTTCGAGGCGGGCCTCACCGGCGCCGTGGACGCGATCGTCCTCGTGGACGCGCCCGTCGACGAGCGCCGACGGCGCCTCATCCGCGACCGCGGGCTCAGCGGCGATGAGGCCGATGCCATGATGGGCGCGCAGTGGCCCGCGGACCGCAAGCGCGCGGCCGCGGACTGGATCATCGAGAACGACGGCCCCATGGCCGCGCTCGAGGCGCGCGCCCGCGCGGTCTTCGACGCCATCGCTGCGCGCGCCGCGTCAACTTGAACCCGCCGTCGGCGAACGGTAGAATTCCAGTACACCTTTGACACACTTGGAGCGGTCTGTGTCCTCGATTCCTGCTGACATTCGCTATACGGAAAGCCACGAGTACCTGAAGCCCACCGCCGACCCGACCGTCTTCTCCGTCGGCGTCACCGATTTCGCGCAGGGTGAACTGGGCGATGTGGTGTACCTCGACCTGCCGAAGCCCGGCGCCACCTACGGCGCGCACGACTCGTTCGGCACGATCGAGGCGGTGAAGGCGGTCTCCGACATCTACACGCCGGTGGCTGGCGAAGTGGTCGACGTGAACCCCCGCCTTGAAGGCGAGCCGTCGCTGGTGAACAGCGACCCGTACGGCGAGGGGTGGATGATCAAGCTCAAGATCAACCCCGCCGACGCCGCGAAGCTCCTGGACGCGGCCGCGTACGAGGCCCATCTGGCGGCGGGTGGTGGAGCGCATTAAGCGCAGAGAGACAACAGAGAGACAACAGAAAGACAACAGAGGTCCGGGGCTCAGGCTCCGGACCTCTGTCTGTTGTTTCTCTGTTGTCTCTCTGTTGTCTCTCTGTTGTCTCTCTAGGTTGACGCGTACGCGTCAACCGGCGGGCACGCACAAACGAGATTGCGGTCGCCAAACGCGTTGTCCACGCGCCCGACGCTCGGCCACCACTTGTGCCCGCGCACCCACGGCAGCGGGAACGCCGCCGTTTCGCGCCCGTAGGCGTGCGTCCACGCGTCGGCCGTTACGTGCGCCAGCGTGTGCGGCGAGTTCACCAGCGGGTTGTCATCCTTCGGCCACTCGCCGCGCTCCACCTTCGCCGCCTCGGCGCGGATGGCGATGAGCGCCTCCACGAAGTGGTCGAGCTCGGCCTTGGGCTCGCTCTCCGTCGGCTCGATCATCAGGGTGCCGGCCACCGGGAAGCTCACCGTCGGCGCGTGGAAGCCGTAGTCGATCAGGCGCTTCGCGATGTCCATCTCGTCCACGTTGGCCGCGGCCTTCAGGAAGCGCGGATCGACGATGCACTCGTGCGCGATGAGGCCGTTCGCGCCCTTGTACAGCACGTCGAACGTCCCCTCGAGCCGCTTGGCGATGTAGTTGGCGTTGAGGATTGCGACCTTGGTCGCCATCGTCAGCCCTTCGCCGCCGAGAAGCATGATGTACATCATCGAGATCGGCACCACGCTGGCGCTGCCCCACGGCGCCGCCGACACCGCGCCGATCGCCTGCGCGCCGCCCACCTTCACCGCCACGTGCCCCGGCAGGAACGGCGTGAGGTGCTCGGCCACGCCGATCGGCCCGACGCCCGGGCCGCCGCCGCCGTGCGGAATGGCGAACGTCTTGTGCAAGTTCAGGTGGCAGACGTCGCCGCCGATGTCGCCCGGCCGGCAGAGGCCGACCATCGCGTTCATGTTCGCGCCGTCGACGTACACCTGCCCGCCGTTCTCGTGGATGATCCGCGTGACCTCGGTGACCGCTTCCTCGAAGACGCCGTGCGTGCTCGGGTAGGTGATCATCAGCGACGACAGCTTGGCCTTGTGCTGCTCGGCCTTTGCCTTGAGGTCAGCCACGTCGATGTTGCCAACCGGGTCGGTCTTCACGACCACGACGTCGAGTCCGGCCATCGCCGCGCTGGCCGGGTTGGTGCCGTGGGCCGACTGCGGAATCAGGCAGATGTTGCGGTGTCCCTCGCCGCGCGCCTGGTGGTACGCCTGGATCACCAGCAGCCCCGTGTACTCGCCCTGCGACCCCGCGTTCGGCTGGAGCGACACGGCGTGGAAGCCGGTGATCTCGGCGAGCGCCGCCTCGAGCTTCTCGAACAGCGCGCGATATCCCTGCGCCTGCGCCAAGGGGGCGAACGGATGGATGTTGCCGATCTCCGGCCACGTCACCGGGAACATCTCGATCGCCGCGTTGAGCTTCATCGTGCACGAGCCGAGCGCGATCATCGAGTGCACCAGCGACACGTCCTTGGCCTCGAGCGAGCGCACGTAGCGCTGGAAGCCCGTCTCCGAGTGGTGCGTGTTGAAAACCGGATGCGTGAGGAAGTCGCTCGTGCGCGCGAAGCGCTCGTCGAAGCGCGCGTCCACGGTCGCCGGCGCAGCGCCGGATGCCCCGAACGCGGCGAGCAGGTCGGCAATGTCCTCGACCGTCGTGGTCTCGCCCATCGAGATGCCGATCGTGCCGTCCGCGAAGTAGCGGAAGTTGATCTGCTGCTTCTCGGCCGCCGCCTTCACCGCGGCCGCCCCTCCCTTGGGCGAGACGCGGACCGTGTCGAAGAAGTCGTCGTGCAGCACGGCGTGCCCCAGCGCGCGTACGCCAGCGGCGAATGACTCGGCGCGGTGATGTACGCGCTCGGCAATGCGCCGCAGCCCCGCGGGACCGTGCCACACGGCGTACATGCCGCTCATCACGGCCAGCAGGACCTGCGCGGTGCAGATGTTGCTCGTCGCCTTCTCGCGGCGGATGTGCTGCTCGCGCGTGCCGAGCGCCATGCGCAGCGCCGGCGCGCCATGGCTGTCGCGCGAGACGCCGATGATGCGACCCGGCATCAGGCGCTTCAGGTCCTCCTTCGTGGTGAGGAAGCCCGCGTGCGGCCCGCCGTAGCCATAGGGGACGCCGAAGCGCTGCGCGCTACCCACGCAGATGTCCGCGCCCCACTCGCCCGGCGGCGCAATCAGCGTGAGGGCCAGCAGGTCGGTCGCGGCGACCACGAGCACGCCCGCTCCGTGCGCGCGCTCGACGAGCGCCCGCAGGTCCTCAATGGCGCCGAAGGTGTTCGGGTACTGGATCAGCACGCCGCAGACCGTCGCGTCGAGCGTGAACGCGGCGGCCGGCTGCACCTTCACGGTGATGCCGCGGGCCGCGCCGCGCGTCTTGACGACGTCGATCGTCTGCGGATGGCAGTCGTCGGCGACGAGGAACACGTCGCGCCCGCTCTTCGCCGCGTGCACCATCTGCATCGCTTCCGCCGCCGCCGTGCCTTCGTCGAGCAGCGACGCGCTCGCCACCGGCAGGCCCGTCAGGTCGATGACCGTGGTCTGGAAGTTGAGCAGCGCCTCGAGACGCCCCTGCGCGATCTCCGCCTGATAGGGCGTGTACGCCGTGTACCAGCCCGGATTCTCGAGGATGTTGCGCTGGATCACCGCCGGCGTGTGGGTGCCGTAGTAGCCCTGACCGATGAAGCTGCGCCACACCTGATTCGGCGCGACGAGCTGCTTGAACGCCGCGATGGCGTCGTGCTCCGACATCGCGGGCGGCAACTTGAGTGCGCCCTTCATGCGGATGTTGGCGGGAATCGTCGCCTTGATCAGGGCGTCGAGCGACGGGTAACCGAGGACCTTGAGCATGGCCCCGACGTCGGCGTCGGACGGGCCAATGTGCCGGGACGTGAAGACGTCCGGCTGCGGAATCATCGACGAAGTCACGGTGCGCGCATCTCCAGTGTGGCGCGCCTGCGGCGCTCCCGACGCGGGTGCTTCGCGGCGCGCGACATCAATAAAACTAACCAGCGGCGCCTTTCGTTGGGACATCACATGCGAAGGGTTTTTCCGGAAGACACGCAAGGTGGATCACCACACGGTACTCCCCTTACCCTGCACCCCTGCACCCCACTCTGTACCCTTCCCCTGCACCCCACTCTGTACCCTTCCCCTGCACCCCGTAGTTTTGAGCATCCCTCACGCGGAGTTCCGCTCATGTCCGCCCGCCAGGAAGCCACCCGCGCCGGCATCAGCTTCGGCTCGGCGCTGGCCATTGCCATCTCGTGGAGCGCCAACAAGTCCATCCTCTGGGCCATCCTGCACGGCGTGCTCTCGTGGATCTACGTCGTCTATTACGCGCTGACGCGCTGACGTGACCCGCTGGCATCTGCTCGACACCGGGGCCCGCGACGGCGCCTGGAATATGGCGTGCGACGTCGCGCTGCTCGCGCGCGCGCAGCGGACCGGCGACGCGGTGCTGCGCATCTACGCGTGGGATCAGCCCACGCTCTCGTTTGGCCGGCACGAGGCGGCGCGCGCGCACTATGACGCAGCGGCGCTCGCCGCCGCCGGCATCGCCCTCGTGCGCCGTCCGACCGGAGGCCGGGCGCTGCTGCACGACCGTGAGGTCACGTACTCCATCACCGCGCCCATCATCGAGGGCGAGTCGCTCCCGGCGAGCGTCTTCCGCTTCAATCAGCTGCTCCTGCGCGCGCTGCGCGGACTTGGCGTGCCGGTGGTGGAGGCCGAGGACACACGCGCGATGCGCCCCGAAGGGGCCGCCTGCTTCGCCGAGCCCAGCGCCGGCGAACTGACGCTGCACGGGCGCAAGCTCGTCGGCAGCGCGCAGGTGCGGGACCGGGGCGCGCTGCTGCAGCATGGATCCATCCTGCTGGCGGATGACCAGCACCGCATCGCCGGGTTCGCGGTGGGCGACTACCGCGCGTCCGCTCCCGCGGCCGCGCTGCGTGAGTCGCTGGGCGAGGACGCGCGTTACGAGACCGTGCGCGACGCGCTGATGCGCGCGGCCGCCGAGGAGTCCGGCGCAGCCAGCACGGACGACCTGCGGCTTCGGCTCGAGGACGCGCTCGACGATGCGGCGGCGTTCCACGCCGCCCTCGGGCAATTTCGGGATCCGGCGTGGACGTGGCGCCGCTAGGCGCTGCGTCGTAACGTTTCCAGCGCCATGCGACTCCTGCCCTCCCGTTGGCTCATCCTCGCGTGCGCCGCCCTTGGCGCTTCGTGCCGCGCTCCCGACGCCGCCGTTTCCGGGGGCATTCTCGTCGTCTCGGTCGGCGCCGACGCCGAGACGCTCTTCCCGCCGCTGGCCGTGGGCACCCAATCGCGCGCGGTCACCGAGCTGCTCTACGACAAGCTCGCCGAGATCGGGCCGTCGCTCAACACGATCGGCGACGTCGGGTTCGCGCCCAAACTCGCGCGCTCGTGGAGTTGGTCCGCCGACTCGCTCACGATCACGTTCCGGCTCGACCCCAGGGCGCGCTGGCACGACGGGCGTCCGGTCATCGCAGCCGACGTGCAGTACGCGTTCCGAGTCTGGACGGACAGCACCGTGGGCGCGGTGCAGCGCCAGGCGCTCGCCGGCGTGGACTCCATCAGCGCGCCCGATTCGCTGACCGCGCGCGTGCACTTCCGCGAGCGGACGCCCGAGCAGTTCTACGCGCTGGTTTACACGCTGATGCCGCTCCCCCGGCATCGTCTGGCCGGCATCGCCGACTCCGCGCTACAGAACTCCTCGGAACTGCGCGCGCCCGTTGGCAGCGGGCCGTTCCGCTTCGTGTCGTGGACGCCGCGCGCCCGCCTCGAACTGGCCTCCAACCCCGCGTATTACCTCGGACGCCCCGGACTCGACGGCGTCGTTTTCGTCGTGGCGGCGCAGGGGGCGACCGTGGCGGCTCGACTGCTTGCCGGGGAGGCCGACTTCCTCGAGCAGCTGTCCCCGCCTGACTTCGCCCAGCTTCCCTCCGACGGCCGCGTGCGCGCCGTGTCCTACGGCGGATTCGACTACGCCTTCGTGCAGTTCAACCTGCAGGAGGGCGGGCCGCTCGCGCGTCCGCACGCGATCTTCAGCGACGCGGCGCTGCGCCGCGCGTTGACTATGGCCACGAATCGCCAGGCCCTGGTGCGCAACATCTTCGACACGCTCGCCCGCCCGGCCATCGGTCCGTTTTCGCGCACGCAGTGGACGGCCGACTCCATGCTGAGCGGCATCCGCCATGATCCCAGCGGCGCGACCCGGCTCCTCGACTCGCTCGGCTGGCGCGACGATGACCGCAACGGCCTGCGGGAGCGCGCCGGAAAGCCGCTGCGCTTCTCGCTTCTCGTGCCCGCCTCGAGCCGCACGCGGCAAGCGGCAGCCGTGCTGCTGCAGGCGCAGTGGCGCGAGGTCGGCGTGCTGGTGGACATTGAGCAGGCTGACTTCAACGCGTTCCTCGACCGAGCCCAGCGCGGCGCATTCGACGCGCTCATCGGCGGCGTGCGCACCAGTCCCAGCCCGCGTGGCGTACGCGAGTTGTGGGGCTCGCCCGGGCCGGGACGCGGCAGGCAGAACTGGGGAAAGTGGAGCAACGCCGTCTTCGACGCGCAGGTGGACAGCGCGCTCGCCGCCTCCAACATCACTGCCGTGCGCGCGCATTTTCGCGCGGCCTATCAGGCCGCCATCGACGACGCCCCGGCGATCTGGCTGTATGAGCCGCGGTTGTTCGCGGGCGTACATCGGAGAGTGAAGGTCGCGCCGTTGCGTCCCGACGCGTGGTGGTCCGGGATCTCCACCTGGTCCATCGATCCGGCGCAGCGACTGCCACGCGACCGACGCGTCCCCCGCGCGCCCTGAGGCGTGTTCGGCCGGCTGCTGTCCCGCCTGACCCACGCCGCCGCCGTCTGCGCGGTGGTCGCCGTCGCCGTCTTCGCGCTGCTCCAGTCCGCGCCCGGTGACCCCTTCGCCCTCGCACTGGAGGGCGCGGATGTCCCGGCGGCCGTTCGCGCGGAGTGGCGCGCGAGGTACGGTCTTGATCAGCCACCGGCGGCGCAGTTCGTGCGATGGGCCGGCGCGCTGGCGCGCGGCGATTTCGGCTACTCCACCTCGCGGCGCCAGCCGGTGGCCGCCGTCGTGTCCGAGGCCTTCCCGCGCACGCTCGTGCTCGTGGGCACCGCGCTCGTCCTCGGCTTCGCCGCTGGTGTCTGGATCGCCCTTGTGCAGACCCGGCATCATCGCCGCTGGCCTGATCGCGCCTTCTCGATGGTCACACTCGCTGGCGTCGCACTGCCGGAGTTCCTGCTCGCGCTCTTGGCGATGACCTGGCTCGGCGCGCGCTGGGGCCTCTTCCCGGTCGCGGGGGTGGGGAGTCTGGGCGACGCCGCGGCGTGGCCGCTCTGGCTGCGCGCGGTCGACTTTCTGTGGCATCTCGCACTCCCCGCCAGCGTGCTTTCCCTCGCTGTCGCCTCTCGCGTGGCCCGTCACCAGCGTGCCGCGCTGCTCAGCGTGATGCGTGAGGACTACGTGCGCACCGCCCGCGCCAAGGGGCTGGGCGAATGGCAGGTGATCCGACGCCACGCGCTGCCGAACGCGATCGGCCCGGTCATCGCACTGCTCGGCCTCGCGCTGCCGTCGCTTGTCGGTGGCGCCGTCCTCATCGAGCGCGTCTTCGGCTGGCCGGGGATGGGGCTCACGCTGTTCGAGGCGCTGCTGGCGCGGGATTACCCGCTGGTGCTCGCCGCCGTGCTCCTGGCGACCGTGTTCGCCGTCGTCGCGCGCACGCTCACCGAGTTCATCGCCGACGTGGTGGCGCCGCGCCGGCCGCAGGCAACGTGATGGCCGCCAGCACCTGGCATCGCCTGCGCCACGATGGCGCCGCCCGCGGGGCCGCGTTCGTCCTCGGCGCGGTCGCGGCGGCCGCCCTCCTCGCGCCGTGGCTCTCGCCGTTCGATCCCACGGCACAGCCCGACCCCGTGGCGCTGCGGCTCCTCTCGCCGTCGTGGGCCCACCTCTTTGGCACGGATCCGTTCTCGCGCGACGTCCTCAGCCGCGTGCTGCACGGCGCGCGCGTCTCGCTCGGTGTCGCCGCAGGTGCGATGCTGCTTTCCGTCACGCTCGGGGCGGCGCTTGGCGCGCTGGCCGCCGTCGTCGGCGGCTGGGTCGATGCGGCTATTGGCGGGCTGGTGGACGTCCTGATTGCGATGCCGCGCCTGCTGGTCGTCATTGCGCTCGTCGCGACGTTTGGCACGCTCTCCCCGTGGTGGCTCGTCGCGCTCATCGGCGGGAGCGGCTGGCTCACGACCGCGCGCATCGTGCGCGCGGAGTTCCGCGATCACCTCCAACGCGAGTACGTCCTCGCCGCGCGCGCCCTCGGCGCCACGCGCTGGCGTATCGTCTGGCGTCACCTGCTGCCTGCCGTTGCCCCGCAGGTGGCCGTGGCGGCGGCGCTCGCCTTTGCCGCGGTCATTCCGCTCGAGGCGGCGCTGAGCTTCGTCGGCCTTGGCATCCAGCCGCCGCTGCCCAGCTGGGGAAACATCCTGCTCGACGGCACGGACTACCTGACGACTGCGTGGTGGCTGGTCCTCGCCCCGGTCGCGGCCGTAAGTGGCACGGTCGGCGCGGCACTGGTGCTGGCCGACCGCCTGCGCGCGGCGATCGCCGATGAGGAGCGCGAGGCATGACCCCCCTGCTCTCCGTCGAAGCGTTGCGCGTCGACGTCGCGCGCGGCGCGGGCGTCCGGATCCTCGAGGACGTCTCGTTCTCGCTCTCGTCGGGTGAGGCCGTGGGCGTGCTCGGCGCGAGCGGCAGCGGCAAGACCACGCTCGCGCTCGCGATGCTGGGCCTGCTCCCGCCAACGCTCGTCGCACGCGGCAGCGTGCATTTTGAGGGACACGAGGTGCTCTCCGCGTCGCGCGGCGCACGCCGCGCTGTGCGAGGCCGTCGGTGCAGCATCGTGTTTCAGGAGCCGCTCACCGCGCTCAACCCGCGGATGCGCGTGGTCGATCAGGTGGCCGAAGTGGCGCTCGCCCACGGCGAGCGTGACGGGCGGCGCGCCCGCGATGCCGCCGTGCAGATGATGGAGCGCGTGGGGCTCGCCAACGCCGCCGCGCAGGCGGCCCGTCTGCCGCACGAACTGTCCGGTGGTGAGCGCCAGCGCGTCCTCCTCGCCATGGCGCTGCTGCTCGAGCCCGCCCTGCTCATCGCCGACGAGCCGACATCCGCGCTCGACGTGACCGTGCAGGCGCAGGTGCTGCAGGTCCTGCGCGCGCAACAGCGGGAGCGCGGGATGTCCCTGCTCATGGTGAGCCACGACCTCGGCGTGCTCGCCGTCCTGTGCTCGCGCGTGCTCGTCCTGCACGAGGGACGGCTCGTCGAGGACGCGCCGACGCGCCAGCTCCTCGAGACCCCGGCGCATCCGTTCACGCGGGCGATCGTGGCGGCCGTTCGCCGCATGGAGCGGCCGGCGTGACCCCCCTGCTCGAGCTGCGCGATCTCGTGGTGGCCTACCGATCGGCCGCGGGCGTCACGCACGCCGTGGACCAAGTGTCCCTCGATGTCGCGCGCGGCGAGACGCTCGCCCTCGTTGGGGAGTCAGGCAGCGGCAAGACCAGCCTCGGGCGTGCGGTCCTGCGCCTTGTGCCCACGACGTCCGGCACTGTGCGCTTTGACGGCAGCGACGTGCTCGCGCTTCGAGAGGACGCTCTGCGTGCCTTTCGTCGCCGCGCGCAGGTGGTCTTCCAGGACCCCAACGCGTCGCTTGACCCGCGGATGCGCGTGGGTGACATCGTGCGCGAGGGGATCGAGATCCACGCGCTCGCCTCCCCCGAACAGGCTGAGTTGCGCGTGGCTCGCCTGCTGGAGGAGGTCGGCCTCACTCCGTCCGACGCCTCACGGCATCCGCACGAGTTCTCCGGCGGCGAGCGTCAGCGTATCGCCATCGCGCGGGCGCTGGCCGTGGAGCCGGAGTTTCTCGTGCTGGACGAAGCCGTCTCCGCACTCGACCTGCTCGTCCGCGCCCAGGTGCTGGACCTGCTCGCGCGCCTGCAGGCCGCGCGCGGCCTGACCTATCTCTTCATCGCCCACGACCTCGCCGTGGTCGAGCGCATCGCCACGCGCGTGGCCGTCATGCACCAGGGGCGGGTCGTCGAGTGCGCGCCAACCGCCGAGCTCTTCCGCGCGCCACAGGCCCCCGTGACGCAGGCCCTCCTCGCCGCCATCCCGCGCATCGACTGGTAGGCCCTTCTAAAGCGCACAGTACCAAGAAAACGAACGGCGGCCACCGGCCGCCGTTCGCGTTCTACCGTCTACCGTCTTCCGTCCACCGTCTGCTATTTGACCCCATGCATCAGCTTCTGCACCCGCGGCGCCGCGATCAGCAGGATCACTCCGGCGACGGTCAGCGCCCAGAAGCCGAACGTGTAGCCGCCCAGCGCCGACTGCACCGTCATCCCCGTCTCGCCGCTCACTTCCGAGGCGAAGATGCCCGACAGGTTGTTGCCGATGCCCGTGGACAGGAACCAGCCGCCCATCCCGAGTCCGACGAGGCGCACCGGCGCCAGCTTCGTCACCATCGACAGGCCGATCGGTGACAGGCAGAGCTCGCCGATGGACTGAATGAGATACACGGCCACGAGCGTCCAGAACGGGATCAGGTTCGTCGCCGGGTTGAGCAGGCTCGACAGCGCGAACATCAGCAGCAGGAAGGCGAGACCGTTGAAGATCAGGCCGAGGCCGAACTTTCGCGGGATCGACGGATTCGCATTGATCTTGGCGAGCGCCACCCACACCCACGCGACCATCGGGGCGAAGATGATGATCGCCACCGCGTTCACGCTCTGGAACCATCCCGTCGGGAAGACCCAATCGCCGAACTGCCGGTTGACGATCTGGTCGGCGAGGAAGGTGAACGAGCTGCCCGCCTGCTCGAAGAACATCCAGAACGTGATGTTGAACACGAAGATCAGCAGCATCGCGATGGTCTTGTCGCGCGCCACCGCCCCCTCGCGGATCCCCTCGATCAACAGCATCGCCGACAAGCCGAGGAACATCGCCGAGAGCACCCACTGCAGGTTCTTGCCGCCGACGGCGAGCAGCGAGTAGATGACCGGTACGGCGAGGATGCCCCCGATCGCCACGTAGACCACGCGCATCCGGTTCTGCTGGTCCGGCAACGGCGCGCCGATGCCCTGCAGTTGGCGGCGGCCCAGGTAGAACCAGACGAGGCTGATGAGCATGCCGATGCCGGCCGTCAGGAAGACCACCTTGTACGCCGGCATCCCCGCCGAACCGAACACGGAATCCGCCAGCCAGCTGGTCAGCAGCGGCGACAGGAACGCGCCGGCGTTGATGCCCATGTAGAAGATCGTGAAGCCCGAGTCGCGGCGCTCGTCACCCGCCGCGTAGCACTTGCCCACGATCGTCGAGATGTTCGGCTTGAAGAGCCCGTTGCCGACCACGATCGTCGAGAGCCCCAGGTCGAAGATCAGCTGGTTTGGGATCGCGATCATGAACAGGCCGGCCGCCATGAACACCGCGCCCGTGAGGATCGAGCGCTGGTAGCCGATCACCTTGTCGGCGATGTACCCGCCGAAGATCGCCACCGCGTACACCAAGGCGAGGTACGACCCGTACGTCAGGTTGGCCGGGGCCTGCCCCGTGGGCGATCCGTTGTGGAACTGCGCCACGATGTAGAGCACCAGCGCCCAGCGAATGCCGTAGAACGCGAAGCGCTCCCAGAACTCCGACATGAACAGCATCCACAGGGGCTGCGGATGCCCCATCATCTGCTTGAACGCGGGAAGCGTCGTGCCGTCCCGGTTCGATTCGGCTGCACCGCTCATGCGTCTTCTCCACCGATAGGGGAAGGGCGTAATCAACGAAGGGCCGCCGGAGCGCGCTCCGACGGATGGATTGATGTAGCCGTTGGCGCGCCGTTCGTCAAACGGCGCGCGACGTCACGACGGTCCCATCCGCCGTTTCAGCTCCTCCAGCCGCGCGTCGGCGTCGGCGTCGCGGGCCTCCCGCGCCGCCCGGCGCTTCAAGGCGTCCAGTTCGGCGTTCAGCGGCGCGTCATCGCGGAGCCCCAGCTCCTCATCGCTGGGCATCTGCCCCGCGCCAGCCGGCCCCCCGCCCGCCCCGACGCTCCCCGCCCCCGCCGACGCCGCCTTGAGTTGGGTGAGCATCTCGTCGTAATCGCGGCGCGCCAACGCGGCCTCGGCCTCCTGCGCCTCGAGCTTTCGCTCGAGCACCGCGATGCGTTCGGTGTGCTGCCCCTCGTACTTCTCGGCGATGGCCACCGTCTCCGCGTCATTGATCCCGGCGGCCAGCGCCTTGCGGCGCGTCACCGTCTCCAGCCCTTGCCGCTCGACGTCGAGCTTGCGGCGCGTCACCTCCACGCCCTGCTCGAGATCCTCCACGCCCAGCTTCGCCGAGACGAGGGCACGCTTCATGTCGGCAATGACGGCGCGGCGGTCGGCGGGGTGCACACGCCCGCCCAGCAGGTCGGCGATGGTCGTCTTCAGCGATTCAAACACGCGTCGGTTACCTCCCCGGCATACGGCCCGCGCGACCGGCACTCGGCCGCGCCTCCGTGCACACTACGATACTGCCGCGACGGGGTTGCGCCCAATGCCCCATGTTCGCTTCCGGACCAGCACCGGCCACCGGGACCTCGTAACTTTCTCGTATGCCCCAACCAGTGGTCGCACTGAGCGCGTCGTCCAAGACCGCCGCCACACCGGCGAAGTACGCGCGCGTGCGACTCAACGAGGCCTACGTCCGCGCCGTCCAGCAGGCGGGGCTCACGCCGCTGGTCGTGCCCCCGTCGCTCAGCACCGACGAGGCGCGCTCGGTGATCGCGCGCGTGGATGGCCTGCTCCTCACGGGTGGCGAGGACGTCGATCCGTCGCGCTACGGCGCCGACCGGCACCCCGCCACCCAGAAATCCCACGCCCTGCGCGACGCCACGGAACTTGCCCTCGTCGGCGCGGCGCGAGATCGGCGACTCCCCGTATTCGCCATCTGCCGCGGCCTGCAGCTGCTCAACGTCGCCCTCGGGGGCACCCTGGTGCAGGACCTGAACATCCAGCGCCCCAGCGAACTGCTCCACGCCCACGAGCACGCGCGGCGAGACCGCGTGCACGAGGTGACGATCACGGCGAACACTCGACTCGCGCGCGCCGTCGGCGGCAGCGTGATTCGCGTCAACACGCTCCATCATCAGGCGGTGGATCGCATCGCCCCCGCACTGCATGTCACCGCCCTCGCCCCCGACGACGTGATCGAGGCCGCCGAAAGCGTGGATGAGAACTGGTGGGTCCTCGGCGTCCAGTGGCATCCGGAGGAGTTGATCGACACCACGGAGCCCTGGGACCGCGCCCTCTTCGCCGCCTTCGCGACCGCCTGCCGGGGATGACGCGCAGGTAGGCCCCTTCCCCTTCCCCCGCACCCCACTCTGCTCCCTGTCCCCCGCACCCCACTCTGCTCCCTGTTCCCTGCACCCCACTCTGCTCCCTGTTCCCTGCACCATTATTCAGAAGTGCGCATCCTCCACCTCGATTCCGGCCGCCATTGGCGCGGCGGTCAGCGACAGGTTCTCCTGCTCGCGGCCGGCCAGCGCGACCGCGGTGCGGAGCCGCTCGTTGTGGCGGCACCGCACTCGCCGCTCGCTGGGCGGCTGAAGACGCAGGGCCTCGCCTGCGCCGCCGTGGCGATGCGCGCCGACTTCGACGTCCTCGCGATGCGTCGTGTGCATCGCCTCGTGTCCCAGTGGCGTCCCGACGTGGTGCATGCGCACGACGCCCGGGCGCACGCTATCGCGCTCGGCGCCCTGATGGGCGCGCGCACGCCGTTGGTCGTGACCCGACGAGTCCCATTCGTGCCGAAGGGACGCCTCAAGTATGGCGCGCGCGTCGCGCACTTCATCGCCATCAGCCGCGCCGTCGGCGACGCGCTGCAGCAAGGCGGCGTTTCCGCTGGGCGCTGGACGCTCGTCTACTCGGGCGTGCCCACGCCGGCCGTGACCGCACCGCGCGATTGGCGGCGCGAAGCGGGTTGGCCTGAGGACGTCCTGCTCTGCGGCATCGTCGGGGCGATGACCGCCGAGAAGGGCGTGGCGCTGCTCCGCCAGATCGCCGAACACCTCGACCCCGCGCAGCGCGCGCGGCTGCGGCTCGTGTTGCTCGGCGGCTCGGCGGTGGGCGCTGACGAGTTCGGCGGCATTCCCGCGTACCGTGCGGGATTCGTGGATGCCATCCACGACGCCATGGCCGGGCTCGACATGCTCTGGCACCCGTCGGGCGCAGAAGGGCTCGGCACCGCTGTCATCGATGCGATGGCGCTCGGCGTGCCGCCGGTCGCCTTCGCTACGGGCGGCCTCGCCGAACTTGTCGAGGCGGGGCGGTCGGGCTTGCTGGCCCCCCCGGGCGACGTGGCGGCCTTCGCCGCGGCGGCTGGACGTCTGGCGGCTGAGGAGTCCCTCCGAAGCACGCTTGCCGCCGGCGGGAGGGAGCGGGCCGCGCAGTTCGGCGTGGAACGCATGGTCAACGGCACGGCCGCGGTGTACGAGGAACTGCTCGCCAGTCGGGCCGCTGCCGCGGTGCTTACCCCGTAGACGACCGCCACGGCGCTCCGGTATTTTGCTAGGTTCCCTCCTCCGCAACCGTCATCGGGCATAGTGCTCTACGTCTGCATCCCGTCGCACAACGAGGCGCCAACCATCGGCGTCCTGCTGTGGCGCATCCGGAAGGTCTTCCGGGAGTTCTCGCGCGAGTATGAGATCCTGGTCTACGACGACGCGAGCACCGACGAGACGGCCGCCGTGCTCGAGCCGTACCACAAGGTGCTGCCGCTGACGGTCATCCGCGGCGAGCGGCGGGTCGGCTACGCGCGCGCCGTAGACGCGCTGCTGCGGGCGGCGGCTCAGCGCACGCGCTACCCGCGTCGCGATGCCGTCGTCGTGATGCAGGCCGACTTCACCGACCAGCCCGAGCAGCTCCCCGAGCTCGTGAAGCGGTTCGAGGGCGGCGCGGACATCGTCGTCGCCGAGTCGGCGGCAGTCGCCACTGCGCCGGGTGCGGTGCGGTCGCTCGCCACGTGGACCCGGCGCGCGGCCCGGCTCTGGCCGGTGCGGCCGCACCTCAGCGTCGCCGGCGTGTCCGACCCGTTCGGCACGTATCGCATCCTGCGCATTACCGTGGTCCGCGACTTGGTGCGCGCCGCGGGCGACCGACCGGTGGCGGATGGACCCGTGCGGGTGGCGAACCTCGAGCTGTTGCGGCGCGCTGTCGCGCTCGCCCGGCGCGTGGAGTGCGTGGCGGTCGAGCCGCGCTACGACGTCCGTCCGAGGGAGACGCGTGTGCAGCTTTGGCCAGACCTCAAGGCCATCCTCCGCGCCGGATGGGCGGCCCGGAAGCGGCGCGGCGCCGCCGCGGCGTGACGTCGCTGGCGCCACTCGTCACCCCAGCGCGGTTGGCCTGGCGCGGGGTCGCGGCGCGATTCGCGTCCCTCGCGATCGCGGCGGGAGCCACCGCGCTGGCGCTCCCCGCCCAGGACAGCATCTCGCTCCCCGAGAACGCGGCCAAGGTTCCGTGGAGCCTCGGCGAGCGCCTCACGTACGATGTGCGCTTCGGTTTCATCAAGGCCGGCACCGCAGAGATGACCCTGCGCGGCATCGAGCTCGTGCGCGGGCGCCCCGTCTGGCACGGTCGCTTCACGGTGCGCGGTGGATATCTCGCGCTCCGCGTCGACGACGTGCTCGAAACCTGGATGGACGCCGTCACGCTCTCGTCGCTGCGCTTTGAGCAGGACTTCAAGGAGATCGGCCGCGAGCGCCGGCGGCTGTACGAGATCTTCCCCGAACGACAGGTCTACCAGCAGGCCGGCAAGCCCGAGCGGCCCTCGGTGGCGGACCCGCTCGACGACGGATCATTCCTGTATTTCATCCGCACCGTCCCGCTCGAGGTCGGCCAGACCTACGAGTTCAACCGGTACTTCATTCCCGACCGCAATCCGGTGCGGATTCGCGTCCTACGGCAGGAGCGCGTGCAGGTGCCCGCGGGGACCTTCGACTGCATCGTCCTGCAGCCGATCATCAAGACGAAGGGCATCTTCTCCGAAAACGGCCAGGCGGAGATCTGGCTGACCGCCGACGACCGTCGCATCATGGTGCAGATGAAGAGCAAGCTCCCGTTCGGCTCGCTCAACCTGTACCTGCGATCCGCGTCCGTCCCACTCGCCCCGGAGCGTTCCAAGTGAGCACCCCCCGCGAGGCCGACCTGTCCAAGGTGCGCACCATTCCGGTGGCGGGCCGCCCGAATAAGGTGAGCGCCAGCGAGTTCGCCGCGCCGCCCGGCGCGGACCGCTCCATCGGCGCCTTCCTGCGCGCACTCCCCGACGTGCTCAAGGCCGCCGACTTCCGCAAAGTGGTGGACGCCATCGTCGGCGCGCACCGCGCGCGGCGGGCGGTCATCGTGATGCTCGGCGGGCATGTCGTGAAGACCGGCATCGGCCCGCTCCTCGTGGACCTCATGCGTCGCGGCGTCATCACCGACATCGCGATGAACGGCTCGGCGGCCATTCACGACTACGAGATCGCCCGCTTCGGCGCGACGAGCGAGGATGTCGCCGCCGGCCTGCGCGACGGCACGTTCGGCATGGCCGACGAGACCGGCCGCGGGCTGAACGCGGCCTTCACGCGCGGGATGAAGGAAGGCTGGGGGATGGGAGAGAGCGTCGCGCGCGCCATCGCCGACGAGCCAACCCTCGTCCATCCAGAGCTCAGTGTCATCCGCCAGGCCCACGCCCTCGGCGTCGGCGTCACCGTGCACGCAGCGCTCGGCGCGGAGATCATCCACCAGCACCCTGCCGCCGACGGGGCCGCCATTGGCGACACCAGCCACCGCGATTTCCGCCGCCTCGCCGCGAGCATTGAGCGGCTGCACGACGGCGGCGTCGTTCTCAACTGCGGCAGCGCTGTGATCATGCCCGAGGTTTTCCTCAAGGCGCTGACGGTGGCCCGCAACCTGAACGGTGGGCATCCCACCGGCTTCGTCACCTGCGACATTGACATGCAGCGCCACTACCGGCCGCACGTCAACGTGGTCCAGCGCCCCACATTGGCCGGCGGCGCCGGCTACGAACTCACCGGCCACCACGAGTTGATGCTCCCCCTCCTCACCTGGGCCGTGGTGGACGCGCTCGGCTGAACAGCGCAGCATGAACGGACGCAAGAATGGGGCGGGATCCCATAGGATCCCGCCCCATCTTCCGTCTACCGTCTACCGTCTACCGTCCACCGTCACCCGCCCGGAAGCGACCCCAGCCTCACTTATTGAACTGCTCCTCAATCTTCTTCGCCGTATCCGGCAGGAAGATCCGCAGGATCAGGTAGATGATGCCGCCGACGATCGCGATGCGAATCGCCCAGCCCAGCAACACCCAAAGCAGTGCGAAGAGGAACCCGAAGAGCCCGAAGAAGACCTTCAGGACGAACAGTCCGATCAGGGCGAGCAGGCCGATACCGAAGATGGTGCGCAGCATGGAGAATCCTCTAGGCAGGTTCTGACTCACATACGCTACCACCCCCTCCGAGGTTTCGGCGAGGGTCCCGTCGGCAGCGGACCGGCCGTCCTGCCAGCGAGTCGGTCCCCCCGCTCGGGGCGGCTCCGTGGCCACCCGCTACCATCGATCGAGGCCACCACCACGTAGTAACCCTTCTAGAGACTTTTACTGGTTACTCTTGCTGGTGCCGCGCTGCGCGCGCCGCTAGGTTCAGACTTCCGGCTCCACGATCCAACCCCTGATTCCCACTCGCACAGCAGGCCCATGAGCGAGCACCTATATCAAATCCTTGGGCGGCGCCGCGCCGAGCCGCTTCCTGAGCGCAAGCCGTCCTGGCTGAAGGTGAAGGCCCCTGGCGGAGGCAACTACCTCCACCTCAAGAACCTCATGCGCGAAATGCAGCTGAACACCGTCTGCGAGGAAGCGCACTGCCCCAACGTGGGCGAGTGCTGGCAGCACGGCACCGCGACTTTCATGATCCTGGGCGACGTCTGCACGCGGAACTGCGCCTACTGCGCCGTGGCCCACGGTCGTCCGCCGAAATTCGACGCCGCCGAGCCGGCGCGCGTCGCTGAGGCGGCGCGCAAGATGAACCTGCGGCACGTCGTGCTGACGTCGGTCGATCGCGATGACCTTCCCGATTTCGGCGCCTGGGCGTTCGCAGAGACCGTCCGCCTGATCAAGGCCGACAACCCGTCGACCTCGGTCGAGGTCCTCGTCCCCGACTTCCAAGGGAATGAGGACTCCATCCGGACCGTCCTCGAGGCGCGCCCGGACATCTACAATCACAACACCGAGACGGTGCCGCGCCTTTACAAGAAGGCGCGCCCCGGCGGCCGGTACGAGCGGGTGATGCAGATCTTCCGCGCCTCCAAGCGCCTCGCCCCCGACATCCCGACCAAGTCGGGCGTCATCGTCGGAATGGGCGAGACCAACGAGGAGATCCTCGAGGTGATGAAGGACCTCCGCCGCGTGGACGTGGACATCCTCACGATCGGCCAGTACCTGCGTCCGTCCGACGGCCACATCGACCTTGATCGCTACGTCACCCCCGACGAGTTCCGCTGGTTCTACGACCAGGGAATGGCGATGGGGTTCAAGCACGTCGAGTCTGCCCCGCTCGTCCGCTCGAGCTACCACGCCTGGGAGCAGGTCCAGGCCGCGGGCGTCTGACCCTCCCCCACCGACATGGCCTCCAAGAAGAAGACTGACGCCAAGGGTGAACCGCGCGCCGCACGCAGCACCGCGCGCAGCACCGTGCGTACCGCGGGCGACCCGACGCTCGACCGTGAGCTGCTGCACTCGATGCTCCTCCAGCGCCGCTTCGAGGAGAAGACCGGCGAGGCGTACGCGCTCGGCAAGATCGGCGGCTTCTGTCACCTGTACATCGGGCAGGAAGCCTGCTCGACGGGCATCATCTCCCAGCTCCGCCCCGACGACTATGTGATCGGCACGTACCGCGATCACGGGCAGGCGCTGGTGCGCGGCATCACGCCGCGCGCGGTGATGGCCGAGCTGTTCGGCCGCATTGACGGCTGCTCGCGCGGCAAGGGCGGCTCGATGCACCTCTTCGACCGCCACACCAACTTCCTCGGCGGGCACGGCATCGTCGGCTCGCACGTGCCGTTGGCCGCCGGCGTTGGCTTCGCCATCAAGTACCGCGGCGGCGACCAGGTCTGCGTCTGCTTCATGGGCGACTCGGTCGTGAACATCGGCGCCTTCCACGAGGCGCTCAACATGGCGGCGCTCTGGAAGCTCCCCGTGCTGTTCGTGATCGAGAACAACCGCTACGGCATGGGGACGGCGGTGGAGCGGGCCGCGGCGGTGGACGACCTCCACCGGCGCGCGGACGCGTATCGCGGCCTCGACGGCATCCTGATTGACGGCATGGACGTGCACGCCGTGCGCGAGGAGTCGGCCAAGGCGATCAAGCGCGCGCGCGAGGAGTCGCTGCCGTCGCTGCTCGAGGTGCAGACGTACCGCTTCCGCGGCCACTCGATGTCGGACGCGGTGAGCGGCACCTATCGCAGCAAGGACGAACTCGACGAGTACACGCGCCTCGACCCCGTCTTCTCCCTGCGCGACGCGATGCTCGCCGCCGGGACGCTGACCCAGACGGAGTGGGACGAGATGGAGAAGGAGATCGCCGCGATCGTGCAGGACTCGTGGGACTTCGCCGATGCCAGCCCCGAGCCGCCGGCGGGGGCGCTGTTTGAGGACGTGTTGGTCGACACCACTAGCTGACCGACGGTGGACGGTCGACGGTCGATCAACCGTCCACCGTCCACCGTCCACCGTCACTCGCCTGAACACCAATCTTCTCATGCCGATAATCACCTATCGCGAAGCTCTAAACCAAGCGCTGCGCGAAGAAATGGCCCGCGACGACCGCGTCTTCCTCATGGGCGAGGAAGTCGGTCAGTACAACGGCGCCTACAAGGTCTCGAAGGGCCTGCTCGAGGAGTTCGGCGAGAACCGCGTCGTGGACAGCCCGATCGCCGAACTCGGCTTTTCCGGCGTGGGCGTCGGCGCGGCGATGGTTGGCCTGCGCCCGGTCATCGAGTTCATGACGTGGAACTTCGCCCTGCTCGCCATCGACCAGGTGGTCAACTCGGCGGCAAAGATGCTGTACATGTCGGGCGGCCAGTACAACGTGCCGATCGTCTTCCGCGGCCCCAACGGCGCCGCGCTGCAGCTCGCCGCGCAGCACTCGCAGGCCTTCGAGAGCTGGCTCGCGCATATCCCCGGCATCAAGGTCGTGGTGCCTGGCACGCCGTACGACGCCAAGGGGCTCCTCAAGAGCGCCATCCGCGACGACAACCCGGTGGTGATGCTCGAGGGCGAGATGCTCTACAACACCAAGGGCGAGGTGCCGGACGGCGAGGTGCTGGTCCCGATCGGCGTCGCCGAGCTGAAGCGCGAGGGCGGTGACTGCTCGATCATCACGAGCGGCAAGATGGTGCTCGTTGCGATGCAGGTGGCCGACCAGCTGGCCAAGGAGGACATCCACGTGGACGTCGTGGACCTCCGCACCATCCGGCCGATGGACACCGAGGCCATCTACACGTCGGTGCGCAAGACGCAGCGCGCCGTGGTGCTCGAGGAGGGGTGGGAGCTGTGCGGCATCGGCGCGCAGGTGGTGGACTTCATCCAGCGCGACTGCTTCGACCACCTCGACGCCCCCGTCCTGCGTGTGCACCAGACCGACGTCCCCATGCCGTACGCCAAGACGCTCGAAAAGCTCGCCAAGCCCGACGTCGCGAAGACCATCGCGGCGGTGAAGCAGGTGATGTATAGGAGCTGACGGTGGACAGTAGACGGTAGACGGTGGACTCCTCCACGCGTCCACCGCTCCCGTCCACCATCCGTCGTCCACCGTCCACCGTCCACCGTCACTCTCGAACCACCCGGTTCTATGGCTACGAAGATCTTCATGGAGGCCCTCTCTCCCACGATGGAGGAAGGCCGCCTCGTCAAATGGAACAAGCCGGAGGGCGCCGCCGTGAAGTCGGGCGACGTGCTCGCCGAAGTCGAGACCGACAAGGCCGTGATGGAGCTGGTCGCGCGCGGCGACGGCGTCCTGCGCAAGCAGATGGTGCCGGAAGGAACCACGGCGCCGGTGGGCTCGCTCGTGGGAATCATTGCCGGCGCTGACGAAGACATTGCCGCGCTGGTTGGCGGCGCCTCCGCCGCGCCATCGAGTGCACCCGCGACTGCGCCCGCGGCTACGCCCGCGCCCGCGGCAACCGCCGCACCGACTGCGGCGCCCGCGCCCACTGCGCCGACAGCGCCTGCGTTGTCCGCCGCGGTCCCCGCGTCCGGCCCGACCAAGTCATCGCCGCTCGCGCGCCGCATGGCCAAGGAGAGCGGCATCAACATCGCCGCCGTCCCCGGCTCCGGCCCCGGCGGCCGCGTGATCAAGCGCGACGTGGAGGCAGCGGTCGCGGGTGGTGTCGCGTCCGCCTCATCCACCGTCCACCGTCCACCGTCCACCGTCGGCGACTTCACCGACCAGCCCCTCACCCAGATCCGCAAGACCATCGCCAAGCGCCTCGGCGAGTCCATCGGCCCGATCCCGACGTTCTATCTCACCGCGGAGTTCGACATGACGCGGGCCGTCGACATGCGCGCGCAGGCCGCGGCGCTTGGCGACGATTTCAAGGTGTCGGTCAATGACATCGTGCTGAAGGCCGTCGCCACCGCGCTGGCCGCGCACCCCGACGTCAACGCGCACTGGCTCGGCGATCGGATCCGCTTCTTCAACCGCGTCCACCTCGGCATGGCCGTCGCCACCGACGATGGGCTCATCGTGCCGGTGATCTTCGACGCCGACCGGAAGGGGCTGCGGGAAATCGCGCAGGAGTCACGCGTGCTTGCCGGGAAGGCGCGGGAGCGCAAGCTCACGCCCGAGCAATACACCGGCTCGACGTTCTCTGTGTCGAACCTCGGGATGATGCAGATCGACCAGTTCACCGCGATCATCAACCCGCCCGAGGTGGGCATCCTCGCCATCGGCGCGGTCGAGGACAAACCCGTGGTCGTCGATGGCGCGGTCACCGTGCGCAAGCGCATGCGCGTCACGATGAGCTGCGACCATCGGGTGATCGACGGAGCCGTCGGTGCGCGCTTTCTGCAGGATCTGAGAAGGATGCTCGAGAACCCGTTGATGCTGGTCTTCTAATGGACGGTTGACAGTTGACGGTTGACGGTCGATGAGACCGATCACCGTCCGCCGTTCTCCACCGTCCACCGTCCACCGTCTACCGTCACTTTCCCCATGGCAAACTTCGATGTGATCTTCCTCGGCGGCGGCCCCGCCGGCTACGTCGGCGCCATCCGCGCGGCCCAGCTTGGCCTCACCGTCGGCGTCATCGAGCGCGAGGGGCTGGGCGGCACCTGCGTGCTGTGGGGGTGCATCCCCGCCAAAGCCCTGCTCGAGTCGTCACACATCGCCAATCGCCTCAAGCACGCCGCTGAGTTCGGCGTGAAGGTGGGCGACATCACGCTCGACTACGGCGTGGCGATGAAGCGCTCGCGCGACGTTTCCACCAAGAACTCCAAGGGCGTCGAGTTCCTCTTCAAGAAGAACAAGATCACCTGGATCAAGGGGACGGGGGTCATCGGCGCGGGCAAGACCGTCAAGGTCACGACGGGCGACGGCAAGACCGAGACGCACACCGCGACCAAGGCGCTCATCATCGGCACCGGCTCGCGGGTGAAGGGGCTGCCGCAGGCGGGGCTCGAGCTCAACAAGACGACGGTGATCTCATCGGATGAAGCGCTGGTGCTCGAAAAGGCGCCGAAGACGCTGGCCGTCGTCGGCGCCGGCGCCGTCGGGTGCGAGTTCGCCGATGTCTTCAACGCCTTCGGCACCAAGGTGACGGTCATCGAGGTGCTCCCCCGCATCCTCCCGCTCGAGGATGAGGACAGCTCCGCCGAGGTCGCGCGCTCGTTCAAGAAGCGCGGGATTGACGTCCTCGCCGGCGCCAAGATCTCGGGCGCGAAGACCGGCAAGGACAGCGTGACGCTGACCGTCGAGGCGGGCGGCAAGAAGGAGGAGATCACCGTCGAGAAGGTGCTCGTCGCCGCCGGCCGCGCGCCGAACGTCGAGAACATCGGCCTCAAGGAGGCCGGGGTGCAGCTCACCGACCGCGGCTTCATCAAGGTCAACGACAAGCTCGAGACGACGGCCAAGGGCGTCTACGCCATCGGCGACGTCGCCGGCCCGCCGATGCTCGCCCACAAGGGCGAGCGCGAAGGCGTGATCGTCGCCGAGATCGTGGCCGGGCAGCATCACCACCCGATCAACTACGGCAACATCCCCAACTGCACCTACTGCCATCCCGAGGTGGCGTCGATCGGCCTCACCGAGGCGCAGTGCAAGGAGAAGAAGCTCGACTACAAGGTCGGCAAGTTCCCGTTCAGCGCCAACGGCCGCGCGCGCACGGCGGGCGAGACCGAGGGCTTCGTGAAGATCATTCGCGGCGCCAAGTACGGCGAGATCCTCGGCGCGCACCTCGTGGGCCCGCACGTCACCGAGATGATCCACGAACTGCTCGTGGCCCGCGAGAACGAGTACACGGTGGAGGAAGTCGACCTTGCTATCCACGCGCATCCGACGCTCAGCGAGGCTGTGGCCGAGGCGGTGCTGGATTCGATGGGGAAGATGATTCACGCCTAGAACCGCAGACAAACAACAGAGAAACAACAGAGAAACAACAGGGGGGCGGCCGTTTGCGGCCGCCCCTTTTGTGTGTTCAGTTCTAGGCTGCCGCGTCAGTCGCCAACCCTCTGGACTCCGCCATGTCGTCCTCACGAATCGCACTCGCCCTCTGCCTGGGCACGGCCGCCTGTTTTGCTTCCGCCACGCCAGCCGGCAAACCGTCCGCCGCCCCGGGCCCGGGCTGCTGCCTCGACCTCGGCCGCCGCGTCGCCACCGACGATCGCGTCGCCGCCATCACCGCGCGCCGCTTCACCCAGCAGCAGTACTGGGCGGCCATCGAACCGTCGCTCGCGTCCAACGCGCTGCGCGTCACGCCGGTCGGGACGTCCACGCACGGGCGGCCGCTGCGCGCCATCACGTTCGGCGCGGGGCCCACGACGGTCTTCCTCTGGTCGCAGATGCACGGCGACGAATCCACCGCCACCATGTCGCTCGCCGACCTGATGGCCTGGTTCGCGCGCGCCGACCGCGAACGCGACGCGGTGCGCGACCGTCTCGCAGAGCGGCTCACCGTGGTGATGCTCCCCATGCTCAATCCGGACGGCGCCGAGCTGTTCCAGCGCGAGAACGCCGTGGGTGTGGACATCAACCGCGACGTCCGGCGCCTGTCCACGGCGGAGGGGCGCACGCTGAAGGCACTCCGAGACTCGATCAAGCCCGACTTCGGGTTCAACCTGCACGATCAGAATGCGCGCACCACGGGCCGCCCGGGCAACCAGCGCGTCGCCATCGCCCTGCTCGCCCCCGCCGCCGAGGCCACCAACGACTTTGGCCCGGCCCGGGCGCGGGCGCGGCTGGTCGCCGCGCGCATCCGGCGCGTCCTCGAGCCGGAGATCCCAGGACGCATCGCCCGCTACGACGACACCTTCAATCCGCGCGCCTTCGGCGACCTGATGCAGGCGTGGGGCACCAGCACCGTACTGATCGAGAGCGGAGGGCTCGCGGAGGATCCGGAGAAGCAGGGACTGCGGCGCGCCAACGTCATCGCCATCCTCTCCGCGCTCGACGCCATCGCGACGGGCTCCTACGCCGACGAGTCAGCCGACACGTACATGTCGCTGCCAGTGAACAGTTCGGCCGCGGTGGACGTGGTGGTGAAAGGCGCGATGCTCGCCATTCCAGGGCAGCCACCGGTGCGCGTGGATCTCTCGTTCAACTACGACGAGCCACTCCGCCCGGGGGCCGCGCGCGTCCGCGAGATCGGCGACCTCGACGAGGTCGTAGCCTTGGACACCGTGAACGCCGAGGGGCTCTTCATGCACCCCGCGCCGGCGATGCTCAGCGAGCGCGGCGGCCACCGCTGGTTGCGCGTCGGCGCGCCCGTGCTGATGACCCTGCGCCGCGGCGCGGAACCGGCAAGCGCGGTGGTCAGGGAGTTCGGACAAGCCCCATAACGGCAGAGAGACAACAGACAGACCACAGAAAGACAACCGAGAGACAACAGAACGCGACGGAACTCCGCGTCACTCTCTGTTGTCTCTCTGTTGTTTCTCTGTTGTCTCTCTGTCTTTCACCTCGCCCAATGCTTCGCGCTCTTCCCCGCCATCGGGTTGAATAACTGGGCGTCAATTGGCACGTCGCACTTCCAGTCGCGGTACTCCTCGAGCTGACGCCGCTGGCCGCCGGAGAGGATGTCCACCCGCGTCGCCAGCCACCCTTTGCCGCACCGCTCGAGCGCGCCGAGGTGCACGTCCAGCGGCGGCCGACCGCTCCCGTTGTTGATGACCATGCGCACCACCATCAGGTGCTGGTCCTCGACCCAGAACTGTGACGACGTGGTGTCGGCGGGATCGCTCGAGCCGACAACCCAGACCGCCATGCCGTTCCAGTGCGCCGAGCGGAGTTTCGACAGATCTACGCCGAGCGGCGCCAACTGCCGCACGCTCTCCTCGACCGACTGCACGTAGACGCCCTCGATCAGATTCACGAACGGATTGCCTCCCGCGCGGACCGCGGCCAGCGTGTCCGCGCGCAGTACCCACGTGGAGTCCCACGTGGAGATTGATCCGTTGCCGTTGGAGAGCGGCGCGACGTCAATGCGCAACTGCGTGCCGTGCTCCGGCGTGTAGCGCAGCGTCTCGTACCACGTTTGCACCGTGTCGCGTCCGTCGGGGCGGCGGATCGTCGTGATCTGCGTAAACATCAGCGTCTTGTACCAGTCGCCGGCGTACTTCGCGCGCATACGCGCCAGCACATCGCGGCCCGTGGCCGGTGGCGTGGGCTGCGCGGCCGCCGAGGCGGCCGCAAGGACGGTGGCGCAGCAAACGACAAGGCGTATCATCTTAAGCATGGCAGGCTCGCGAAGGGTTCCCCTGAAGAATACGCGCGTCACCGCGACGGTGCTGTTGCTGCCCGCGTTCGCCCTCACGGCAGCGTGTGCAGGCGCCGACGATCGCGCGGCCAAACCTGCCGCGCCGACCTCGCCCACGAGCCCAGCCGGCGCGCCCACATGTGTCATCTCGAACGGCGGCCCCGGCGTCCCCGTCAACGACCCCTCGGGTCCGTACTACCACCAGGTGGTCGTCGCGCAGACTACCGACGGCCTCACGATGACGGGCACGCGCCAAGTCATCGACCACGCCTCGGTCCCCGACGGCGTGCGCCGCGCTGACGGCTCGGTGCTCGTCTACTACGTGAACGGCGCCAAGGGCTACACCTGGGTCGCGCGGCTCGAGGGAGACAGCGCGCGAGTGCTCGGCCAGATCTCGATTGACGGCGCGCCCAATCCCATCGGTGTGGTGGACCCCGACGCAGTCCTCCTCGCCGACGGCCGCATCCGGCTCGCCTTCTTCTGGGGCTTCGGTCCGCCCGGCGCGAACACAGCGCGCGCGATGTGCATCGCCGAGTCGAGCGACGGCATCAACTTCACGATGAAGGGGACGGCCTTTCCTTTTGGCGCGACTGAGATGCTCACCGATCCGTCGTTGCTGGCCCTCGCCGACGGCACGTGGCTCATGGCCATCTCGTCAGGGCAGAACACCATCATTGCCCGCTCCGCCGACGGCCTGACGTTCACCCGCGAGCAGACGTTGAACTACGGGGGCGTCCCCGAACTCGCCCGCGCCCCGGACGGCGCGGTGCGCTTGTACGTGTGCAAGGGCGGCATCACCGCGTATCGCTCGCTCGACGCGGGACGCACGTGGACGCTCGAGCGCACGGTGCTCAACCCGCCGATCAACGGCCACAACATCGTCTGCGACCCGTCGCTCGTGGCCGGCGCCAATCTCTTCGTCTTCAAGACCGGCTAGGTCCGTGGCCCAGGCGGGCCGCGGTCCCGTGTGTCGGCCGCCACGCGTCAGCCGCCACGCGTCGGCGCGGCCCCTCAGACTAGGCGGCGCCGCTAGATTTCCGGCGTGACCGACCGCCGCCTCCTCGTCGCTGACCTCGGCACCATGCCCTACGCCGACGCTCTCGCGCTCCAGCGAGAGGCGGCGCGCGCGCGCCTCTCGGGCGAGCTTCCTCACGATCTGCTCCTGCTCGTGCAGCATCCGCCGGTCATCACGCTCGGCCGGTCCACGAAGGACGGCAACCTGCTCGCCACCGGCGAGCTGCTCGCCGCGCGCGGCGTCGAGCTCTTCGAGGTCGAACGCGGCGGCGACGTGACCTTCCACGGTCCCGGCCAGCTCGTCGGGTATCCGATCGTGAATCTCGAGCAGCATACGCGCGACCTGCACTGGTACCTGCGCCAGCTCGAGGAGGTGCTGATCCAGGCGCTCGGCGCGTTCGGCATCACCGGAGGCCGCACTCCCGGCAAGACCGGCGTCTGGGTCGGCGGACGCAAGATCGCCTCCATCGGCGTGCACGCGCGGCAGTGGGTCACGTGGCACGGCTTCGCCCTCAACGTCAGCACCGACCTGTCGTACTTCGATCTGATGGTGCCGTGCGGCATTCAGGACGTGGTGATGACGAGCGTCGAGCGCGAGCTGCTCGACGCCGCGGACGGCGCCTGTTTGGCGCCGTCTCCGGCGCTCTGGGATGACGCCCGCGAACGCACCGTCGCCGCCTTTGGCCGACAGTTTACCCTCACCCCCGAAGCGACGGACGCGACCGCGCTCGTCGCTTCGCTCTCGTCCTGATGCGACGCCTGATTCTCCCGCTGCTGCTCGCCGCCGCGTGCGGTGGAGGCGCGACGCCCGCACCGCCGCCGGCGCCGGAACCGCCGCCCGCCGCGTTGCCTCGCGCCGCCGCTCCGCGGTCATACGCCGCGCTCGATACCGGATCTGCACGCGTCACGCTGCTCCTCGCCACCACGCGCCGCTCGGTCAACAGCGATCGGCCGGGCCGGCGCTACGGCCCCGAGGACGGCGACTCCCTGCAGTTCGCCGCGGTGAGCGTCAACGTGCCGAGCTATCGCGCGCGCGGCACGGGCGACCTGCCGCGACCAGGCACGCTGCGCGACAACGCCCTCGCCTATCGCCCCGACCCCCAGCGCGACTTCTTCGTGACCTCCACCATCCCGGTGGACAGCGCGCGGTTCGTGCAGCGGCTCTCGGCGGATCTCGCGCTGTCGCAGTCGCGCAGCCTGATGGTGTTCGTGCACGGCTACAACGTGTCGTTTGAGGACGCCGCCGTGCGCGCGGCGCAGGTGGCCGCCGACCTCGACTTCGACGGCACGGTCCTGCTCTTCTCCTGGCCATCGGCCGCGTCGGTCGCCGCGTACGTGCGCGACCAGCAGGCGGCGCGCAACGCCGGCTACCAGTTGCTGCGTGTCCTGCGCAACCACGCGCGCGCGGCCCAGCCCGATCGCCTCCACCTACTCGGCCACTCGATGGGCGTCGAGGTCATCGGCAAGGCGATGACGCTCACCAGCCCCACGGACAGCACGCCGCGCCTCGATGAAGTGGTCCTGGCCGCCCCTGACGTGGACACCCGCGTCTTCCGCCGCGAGATCCTGCCGCGGCTCGCGCCGCACAGCGCGCGCATCACGCTCTACGCGTCAAGCGACGACGACGCGCTGCGGGCCTCGCGCCTCGTCAACGGCATCGGCCGGCTCGGACTCGGCGGCGACTCGATCGTCGTGATCGACGGGATGGACACCATCGATGCCTCGCGTGCGACCGCGGACGTGCTGGGGCACACGCTGTTCGGCAACGATGCGTTCCTGTCCGACCTGTCGCTTCTGCTCAGCGACGGCAAGCCCGCCTCGAAACGCCGGTTGCTGCTATCCACCAAGGACGGCCTCACATTCTACCGGTTTCGGGGAGACCGCCGGTAGCGAGCTGGCGCGGCGGCGTCACCATGGCTGTTCACGCAATCTGCGTCGGCCTCCGGCCGTTTCACCGATTCCCGCTTCCCTTCTCTTGGATTCGGGCTAATCCTCGTCCGTGAATCGTGGCCTCTCGCGTAGGTTGTCGTCGCGCCATGGAAACAATCCGAAAGCCCAGTTGTTTCGCGATTGACGCTCAAGCGCCATCAAACGCGTTTCCGACGGCACCGCTCTGGCAGGACGCACGCGCAGGTCGCGGCGGTTCACTCGCCATAGTTGCTTCTCCGTAGCCGGTTGCGAGAGAGCCTGAGGGCCCGACCATCGTCGGGCCCTCAGGCCGTCGACCGCAGGAGCACCAGCCCCGACTACGTGGCCCAGACGAGCGTGACTGCGGTGACCTCCCATCGCCCCTTCTCGCGTTTGAGGTGGACGAGGTAGCTGTTCCCGTTGAGCACGCCTCCTTCCGAGCGAAAGTGCGCTGTCCATACAACCGAGGCCGACACGCCCTCGATGGTGGGTTTCGTCACCTCGTACGCTGCGCGCGCGGGCTCACACGGACAGGTCGTGCCGAATCCGGGTGACTGTGCGTTCGAACATCTCTTCAGAGTGAGACCGGCGTCGACGGACACGCCCTCGAGGGCGCGCTGCCACGGCGGGGGGATAACATCTGACGGCTCGAGCGGAGCGCTGATAAACCCTGGGATACCTACGCGAGCCGTCACTGCCGACAGCGACAGCCGGAGGATGCTGCGCAGGGAATCGTCCGCCTGTCCAGAAACCGTATCAGGCTTGGCGAGCAGAGAGAGCACGGCGGCCCCGATGAGCAACCCTGTACGCATGTGACCTCCTTATCCGAGGCAACGGCCGACTAGCTGAGCGGCGTTGTTATATGGGCCATCACCATACCCGATAGTATGAGCCGCCTCGTGCGAAAAGGTGAAATCCGGATAGCCGTTTGTTGCGTCCCCGATATCCGAGATATGGACCGCAAGCAAGTCGAGGTGAATGTCGCCGGCTAGTGTCGGAGGAGCCGCACTGGCATCGTAGAAGGAGATGGAGAAGTCGAAGTAAGTGTCGAGGGCCGCATTCCTAAGGTTCTGGCATTCGGACGAGTGCGTACTAATCTGCATGATCTCGTTCCAGATCTTCTCATCTTGAGACGCGGTCGGCGCCCGCAGTGTAGCCCAGCAGTTCTCCCAGTTCTGGTTCGGACACGCCAAGTGGCGGTCTCCCGACCGCAACGAGGCCTTTTCCAGCCCGCGAGGCTCAAACACCTCTCGTGCACATCCGGCCACGGCACCGACCAACGCAAGCAGTAATCCGAGTACGATCCCTCCTGGTCGTCCCATGAGTCCTCCGACGGTGCGCTCACCAGAACTCTCCCCTGCGGGAGCTGAATCGCGGGGCTGACTTGCCGACACGTTAACCGTCCAGAATGGAATCTACGCACTCTCGCAGAGCAGCCCTAGTACGCCATGTAACGCACCTCAGATGTCCGCCCTGGCCGTACACGGTCGCGCTCGAACACAATGCCACGGTCGCAGCTGAACCGGCAGCCGGAGGTTGTATCGCTTCCGCGGCGACCGCAGGTAAGTCCCCTCGATCGGCGGCGGACGCGTCTCGCTCGGCGCCGGCGGCTCGCGCGTCCAGAAGATGACCACTCCGCACGCGGTCTCGAGCGTGTTGAAGCGCGCCGGCACTTCCGAGGCGCCCCGATAGATCTCGATCGCCTCGATCATCTCCGGCGTGAGCTCGTCCACCGAGAAGGCGGTCGTCGAGGCCTTCAGTCCGTCGAGGAAGACCTGCATGATGCAGACGCCGGAGCGCCCGCCGGTCCCGGCCCGCAGCGACGACGCGCCGCGGCTCGACACGAGCCGGGTGATCCCCTCGCCCGCCATGACCCGCACGCCGGAGACGCCGCGAAACAGGTCAACCGTCCGCTGCGGCTGCCGACGCTCGATGTCGGCGCGGGTGAAGAAGACGCCGACGCCCGTGGCGCGACGTGCCCAGAACTCGTTGAGGCGGCCCGTGGAATCGGGAGCGGCAGCACGCGACGCTGGCTCCTGCGCCGGCAGGAGGGGAGCAAACAGCAGGAGTGCGGCCAGCGCGCGCGTCATCAGGGGCTCCTCGAAGGGGGGCATCGGGCACCCTTCCAACGCTTGCGCCTGAAACAGCGCCGCACAAGGACGCGAGGCGCCAGTCCTCCCCGTCCCCCGTCTACCCTCCACCGTCCACCGGCTTCGGTGTATATTTGGTCCCGTGTCCTCCGACCCCAAACTGTACGGCGCGCGTGAGCGCGAGGTCGCCCCGCGCCGCGAGGGCGGCAGCGCCGCTGACGGCCTGAACGACGCCCAGCGCCACGCCGCCACTCACGGCGACGGGCCGCTCCTTATCGTCGCCGGCGCCGGAACGGGCAAGACGCGCACGCTGGTCCACCGGGTCGGCGTGCTCATCGAGCGCGGCGTGCGCCCAGAGCGCGTCCTCCTCCTCACCTTCACGCGCCGCTCGGCCCAGGAGATGCTCGCCCGCGCTGAACGGCTGGTGGGCAGCGCCAGCCGTCACGTGCACGGCGGCACCTTCCACGCCACCGCGCATCGTCTGCTGCGCCGCTTCGGTGAGCAGGGCGGCCTCCGCCCCGACTTCACCATCATGGACCAGTCGGACGCCGAGGACCTGATGCAGTTCTCGCGCGCGCGGCTTGGCTTCGGCGACAAGAAGAAGCGGTTTCCCAAGAAGGAGACGCTGCACCACGTCTACTCGCGCCACGTCAACACCGACATCCCCGTTGGCGCGCTGCTGCGCGAGGAGTATCCGCGCTTCGTCGAGTTCGAGGACGACATCGCCAAGGTGTACGCCGACTACACGCAGCGGAAGCAGGAGCGGAACCTCGTCGACTACGACGACCTCCTGCTCTTCTGGGCGATGCTGCTCGAACAGGTGCCGGCGATCGCCGACAGGATCGCGGGGCTGTACGACCATCTCCTCGTGGACGAGTACCAGGACACGAACCTCCTGCAAGCCCGAATCCTGAAGGGGATGTGCCGCACGCACCGTAACCTGACGGTCGTCGGCGACGACGCGCAGAGCATCTACTCGTTCCGCGGCGCCACCATCCGCAACATCCTCGATTTCCCTCGCGAGTTCCCCGGCGCCGCCGTCGTGACGCTCGAGGAGAACTACCGCTCTACGCAGCCGATTCTCGACACGTCCAATCTCCTCATCTCGCGCGCCGGCGAGCGCTACACCAAGGACCTCTACACGCATCGCACGGGCGGGGACCGTCCGTGGCTGGTGACCGCCCAGGACGAGCCCACACAGACGCGCTTCGTCGTGGACCGCATCCTCGAACTGCACGAGGAGGGCGTCCCCCTGCGCGAGATGGCCGTGCTCTTCCGCGCCGGCTATCACAGCGCCGACCTCGAGATCGAGCTGACGGCGCGCAACATCCCGTTCGACAAGTGGGGCGGACTCAAGTTCCTCGAGGCCGCGCACGTGAAAGACGTGCTCGCCTTCCTGCGGGTGCTGGAGAACCCGCGGGACGAAGTGAGTTGGTATCGCCTCCTCTTGCTGATGCCCGGCATCGGTGAGGTCACGGCCCGGCATGCGATGGAGCTGATGGCCGAGCATGCCTGGCAGCACAGCGCATTCGGCAAGTTCTCGCCGCCGCCGCGCGCCCGCGCGGCGCATCAAGCGCTCGTGGCCCTGCTCGACGGCTTGCGCGCCGGCACGCTCGACGAGGACGGGGCCGTAGCCCGCGAGATCGCCCGCGTGCGCGTGCTGTACGACGACATCCTGCGCGAGAAGTACGACCGCCCCGACCCGCGCCTCGCCGATCTCGACCAGCTGCAGACCATCGCCGGCGGCTATCCCAGTCGCACCGCCTTCCTCAGCGCGCTCGCCCTCGAACCGCCGCAGGGGACGCAGGACCTCGGCTTCGGCGCGGACGCCGAGGATGACATCCTCGTGCTCTCCACCGCGCACAGCGCGAAGGGACGCGAATGGGACGCCGTGTTCGTGATCTGGGCGGTAGACGGCTACTTCCCGCTGTCGCGCGCGCTAGGGAATGAGGAGCAGGTGGATGAGGAGCGGCGCTTGATGTACGTCGCGCTCACCCGCGCGCGCAATCACCTCGCCGTGAGCTATCCGCTCAACGTGTACGACACGCGCCGCGGCGCCGACTACACGCTCGATCAAGTGTCGCGCTTCCTCGACCGCGGCGTGCGCACCACGATGCAGCGCGTCGTCGCCGAACCTCCCGCCGCGGAGTTGCCCGCCCCGGAGGAGAAGGCCGCGCCCGTGGTCGACCTGCGCGCCCTGCTACGCGGCAAGTTCGGTGGCAATTAGCCGCAGCGCCCCCCGCACCCTGCCCCCCGCACCACACCCTGCTCTCCGCCCCCTGCACCACACCCTGCTCCCTGTTCCCTGCACCCCGCATCTACCGCGTCTTGTGCTCGGCCACCAACCGCGCCATCGCCCGCCGCAGGTCCTTTCCTTCGGCGACCCACACCGAGTCGTAGCGCGCGAGGTCGGTCATGTACACCCGCCGCGCGAGCAGCGCCGCGTTGTCGAGCTTCACGCGTGAAGCGTACCACGCCGGATACGTGGTGAGTTGAGGTCCGACGCTGTCCACCAGATGCCGGCGCGCCCACGCGTACACGCTGTCGCGCGCGGTCAGCCGCGCCGCGCGACCGGCGGCGCCCGGATGCGCGGCGTAGGCCGCCTCGAGCGAGTCCGTTAGCCGCGTCCAGAATGCGCCGAGCCGCTTCTGGTCCTCCCAGCGGCGCTCGCTGCGCGACGCGTTGGCCGTGTCACCGCGTGCGCGGAAGAACGCCGTCGCGCCGCGCGCCCCCGCGAAACTCGCGAAGCTCTCGTTGAAGTCGGCCGCACCGGCCGCGTAGTACAGGTTGTGCGTCAGCTCGTGGACCACGGTGTTCGCCACATCGGCCGAGTCGGCGCTGAGTGTCGTCGACAGGAGCGGATCGTTGAAGAACCCGAGCGTGCTGAAGGCCGGGGCGGGGCGTAGGTACGCGTCGAACCCTCGCCCCGTCAGCCGCCGCTCCTCGCGCTGTGCCTCGGCGACCCTGAAGAACCCCTTGTAGGGCACGCGTCCAACCACCGGGAACCACCACGTCACAGGCGCCAGCGTGTCGCGCGCCGCGCCGCTCAGGACAAGTACCAGCGTGTCTGAAGCGAGCTGAGTGAACTGCGTGAACGCGTCCTTGGCCGGGAGCCCAAGCGAGTCCACAGCGAACGCGCGCACCTCGAGGACGAGTTGCAGCTTGCCGCGGGTCACCGCGTCCGTCGCCGGGTCGCGCACGAGCGCGCTGATGGAGCGTCGCCCGCGCAGGATCTTCCCCTCCTCCCACGCCGCGCGCACGAGATAGCGACCCGTGCGGGTGCCCGCGGTCAGCAGTGCCACGCCTCCGCAGGCGATTAGCAGCGCCGCCCCTACGCTCCCCCAGCGCCTCCCCATCGCCGCCCCCCTCAGCGGGAGCGCGTGCCAGCGTGAATCGCGCGCCACGTCACCCCCATGCGATGCACGGCGCCGAGCGCGCCGAACCCCTGATACCCGTAATCCAGCGTCCACGCGCCGCGCGCCGCGCTGCCGCCCACCGTCCACGGCGCGCGCGCCGTCTCCTCTGAGTACGTGAGCGCCGCCGCTCGCGCCTGCACGATCCACTTGGACGCTGAGCGGAACTCCGCCTCTCCGCCCGCGAGCAGCGTCGTCCCCTCCCCCGAAACGCGCCGCGCCTCGACCACCCCGCGCCACCGCGCGGATTGCCGGCCCCAATCCGGCGTCGCCGCACTCAGCCGCTGCGTCGTCGGAATCGAAAGCGTTCGTCGCGAGGGATCGCGCCGCGAGGTGGTAGCGTGCTCACCAGAGAAATCCACGTCCCAGCCGCGCACGGTCAGGCCGGTCGCCGCGCTCATCGTCACGGCCGACGCGCTGAGGTCAGCGACGGCCTGCCGCATGTAGGTGAGCGCGGCTCCGATGCGTTGCCGACCGACGTTCTGCGACAACCCCAGCGTGACGGCCAGTTCGTTTCCGCCGACCCGATTCCCCGTCGGCGTGCCCCGCGTGCCGCCCGTAAGCGGATCGGGCACGATCTCGTCCACGCTGCCGTAGTCCAGCGATTGCACGCCGAGCGCCATCACCGTCTGCGCGCGCCGCTGCCACGCGACCGGCGTCGCGAACGCGACGCTCGCCAACTGGGCGTCGCCAAGCCAGGTCCCCGCGCTCGCCGCGACGGCGCGCGTGCGCGGCAGGCGCTGCGCCCCGTAAAACAGCGCGCTCGCGTCCGTCGCAAACGGTGCCGCATCGCCGCCCCCAGCCGCGCGCGCGCCAGCCGGCAACGTCAGCACGACCATCGAGGTCTGCGCCGAAGCCGACGATCCGGCCAACAGGCCGATCAGCAAGAGGAAGGAGTGAGCGCGCCGTGTCATCGAAGTGAAAATGCCCCCGCCGCATCGCCTGCAACAGTCACCACCCGCCCGTACCCCCCTCTCCCTTCCCCTGCACCCCACTCTTTCCCTTCCCCCGCACCCCACCCTGCTCCCTGTTCCCTGCACCCCTATTTCACCCGTATAACCGTCACCTGCGCCCCCTGACCCGCCCCAAACAGACTGCCATCTGTCCGCGTGAACCCCAGCACCACCGGCGGCTGCCCCGGGGAGAACGGACCGAGCGATGTGAATGCCATCGTCCCCGGAACCAGCCCGCCCTCGGCCCACCCGCCGACCGGAATCCGCACCGGTTTCACCGGGAACGGGTCGGGGAAGCCCGCAATCGTTGCCTGGCGCGCCATCAACTGCCGGAGGTTGCGCGAATGGAACCGATGCCGCGGCGAGACCGCATCACGCGGCACACCGATCAGGCTGTCGGCCCAGAGCGCCGCGCTGAAGTCGCCGAAGAGCGAGGCGAACGGCTCGCCCGCGCGCGCCGCGATATTCGCGGTGCCACGCTGCCCAGTCTGCACGAGGCGCGCGTAAATGGACTCGCCCTTCTGGTCGCCGAGCCATCTCAGGAACAGCCATGCCGCGCCGCGCTCCTGCGGCGAGCCGGTTCCCGCGAACGTCGTGACCGAGTGCCCCGGCGTGGCATTCAGGTACACGTACGCGTTGAGCAGCTGCGGCGTGATGAACGGCTGTGACGAATCGGGGAAGATCTGCTGGGCCGTGAGGCGGCCCAGCGGCGGCGGATAGCGCGCCTCGTAGCGCTTCGACATCAGTTCCTCCGCCACATGACTCAGCCCCTCGTTGAGCCAGAGCTCCTCCGGCTCGCCGCCGCGCGCCACGACGTGATGAAAGAACGAGATCAGGTGCTGCAGTTCGTGCGCGAAGACGCCGGTGGTCAGGCGCGTCGCGTCCGCCTTCGCGTGGGCGCAGCTGTACTCACCGAAGGGATCCGGGACGAGCGCGTAGTACACCTCACCGGCATTGGAGTATGACGCGGTTGGCAGCAGGTCGCGCCCGAAGAAGAAGCCCGTCACGAAGCCGCGAAGCGCGCAGTCCTGCGCCGGCGTCAGCGCATTGACGCGCGGCGTCATGAAGACGACGACGCGCCCGTTCTTGTCCATGTCCGGCTCCGGGCCGAACGCGGACGTTACCGTCGGGTAGATCTCTTGGTCGAAGTGCCGCCCAAGGCTGGCTAGTTCATCGTCTCGGTAGCCGTACCAGGCCGTCGTGTCCACGTAGATCGCGATGTGCTCACCGAGGAACCGCAGGCGCCCCGTCGCGCGGGTGAACGCCGTCCCCTCCCGGTTGCTGATCACGTGGAAGCTGCGCAGGCTGCCCAGCGTGAGGGCGAGCATCGGCGGCGCCAGTGGCGTCGCCGGTGGCGGCGCGTCGCGCACGAGCGCCGCGAGCCGGCGTTCCTCCTCCCGCAGGCTGACGTCGAGTTCCGCCTGCGCCGACAGGCGTGCGGGGGTCAGGCCACGCGCCGGCTCACTGAACAACGCGACGAGATTGGTCAGGCCAGTCGCCCCGCCCGCTGTCACGCGCGCCGTGATCGCCACCAGCGACGGCGCCTGACTCGCCAGCTGCGGCACCAGCACATACTCGGTGGCCGCGTCGGCCGCGAGCGCGATGCAGCTCCCCACCTCCGACGCGCCGATAGTCATCGCCGCATACGGCGGAAGTGCCAGCGGGCGCCGCCGCGGCGCGTACGTCACGGCGCGCGATAGCGTGGAGGCGCCACCCGTCAGCACGCGCACCGCCAGCGCCCCGGCCGGTAAGCAGTCCGGCACCACCACCCGCAGCTCGCTCTCCGTCCCGCCCACCGGACGCAGTCGCGCGGGTCCGATCTCCACCACCGCCGCGAGGCCGCCGAGGGCGCCTCCCGCGAGCCGCAGCGTGTCGCCCGGCCCAACGTTCACCGGCAGGAGGCCAGTGAGCGTCGGGCCCGCCGTCGCGGTCGCGGTGAAGCGAGCCGCGCGGTCCGGTGCACCCAGTGGAAACGCCAGTACCTCCACGCGTCCCGCCCCCGCCCCCAACTGAAGCTCCGCGGCGGCAATCCCGTCGGCAGCGGTGACAGACATCGAATCCACGAAGACTGCCCCGTCCGCCGACCCCAGCGCCACGCGGAAGACCACGACGGCAGCCTTGACCGGAACCCCCGCGACATCCCGCACCTCGACCCGAAGCGCATTGGGCAGGAGCCCACCGGCCGGCGCCGACTGCGCATCGCCGCCCACCACGCGAAGGCTGTACGAACGTCCCGCAGCCAAGATGCGCTCATTCGCGCATCCGGATGAGAGGATGCCTCCCACGCACACGAGAACCAAACGGGCAGTGCGAGACGCTAAGTTCTTCACAGACAACCGCTTAGGAAGGCGCCGAAATCCGCGCTGGCGCTTTGACGGGGGGACGGGCACGCGCTATCCTTATGAATTCTATGTCGTTCGTCCACCTGCACTGCCACTCCGAATACTCGCTGCTCGACGGCGCGAACCGGATCGACGACCTGATCGAGCGGGCCCTGGAGTTCGAGCAGCCGGCACTCGCCATTACCGATCACGGTAACCTGCATGCCGCCTGGGAGTTCCAGGAGAAGGCCCGTAAGGCCAACCTCCGCCCCATCATCGGCATGGAGGCGTATGTCGCGACCGGCGACCGCCGCGCGCGCACGCGTGGCAGCGCCGGCGAACGCTCGTATTACCACCTGATCCTGCTCGCCCGCGACCTCGCCGGGTACCGCAATCTGGTGAAGCTCTCCTCGCTGGCTTACACCGAGGGTTTCTACGGCAAGCCGCGCGTGGACCGCGAGATCCTCGCGAAGTATAACGAGGGGATCATCGTCTCTTCGGCGTGCATGGCCGGCGAACTGGCCACGCACCTCCTGCACGACCGCCACGACGACGCGCGCCGCACCGCCGAGTGGTATGCGGATGTTTTCAAGGACCGCTACTACCTCGAGGTGCAGGCCCACAACTCGGGCGATCAGCACCTTCTCAACGAGCGCGTCCTCGCGCTGGCCGCCGAGCTCAGTCTCCCGGTGGTCGCCACCAATGACTCGCATTTCTTGCGCGCCGAGGATCACGACGCCCACGATATCCTGCTCTGCATCGGGCTGAAGAAAGACCGCACCGACGCCGACCGGATGCGCTACGACCGCGGGCTCTACTTCAAGAGCGCGCCCGAGGTGCGCGAGTTCTTCCCGCATCGCGCCGACGTCCTCGAGAACACGCTCGCCATTTCCGAGCAGGTGGACGTGCGGTTCGGCAAGAAATACCACGTCCCGTCGTTCCCGCTCCCCAAGGGCGTGAAAACGGAGAACGACCTGCTCATCAAGCTTGCCACGGCGGGCATCAAGGAGCGCTACGGCACGCCCGTCCCGCCGCACGTCAAGGAGCGGCTCGACTACGAGCTCGAGGTCATCACCAAGACGGGGTACGCCGGCTACTTCCTCATCGTCGCCGACTTCATCAAGGCGGCGCGCGACCGCGGCATCCCCGTGGGCCCCGGGCGCGGCTCGGCCGCCGGCTCCATCGTCGCCTACGCCCTGCGCATCACCGACGTCTGCCCGCTCAAGTACGACTTGCTCTTTGAGCGCTTCCTCAATCCCGAACGCGTGTCGATGCCTGACATCGACGTGGACTTCTGCGAAGAGCGCCGCGGCGAGGTCATCGACTACGTGCGCGAGAAGTACGGGCGCGACTCGGTGGGGCAGATCATCACCTTCGGAACGCTTAAGTCCCGCGCCGCCATCAAGGACGTCGGCCGCGTGCTCGGCTTCACGCCAGGCGAGACCGACGCCATCGCCAAGCTCATCCCGAACGCGCCGAACTACTCGCTGACCGTGCAGGAGGCGATCACCAAGGTGCCCGACGTCCGGCGGCTCTATGAGCAGGACGAACGGCACCAGCAGCTCTTCGACTTCGCCATCGCGCTCGAAGGGCTGTCGCGCCACGCCGGCATCCATGCCGCCGGCATCGTCATCGCCCCGGGACCGCTCGACGAGTACATCCCCGTCTGCACGCAGGAGTCCAAGGGCTCGGGCGCCGGCGACGACGAGCGCGTCGTGGTCACGCAGTATGACATGAACCAGCTCGAGAAGGCCGGGATGCTGAAGATGGACTTCCTCGGCCTGACGACGCTCACCGTCATTCGCGACGCGCTCGTCGCCATCAAGGCGCGGCGCGGCGTGGCGATCGACCTCGACGCCATCCCGTACGACGACGACCAGACGTATCGCATGCTACGCCTCGGGCGCACCGGCGGCGTCTTCCAGTTCGAATCGCCGCTGGCCACCGACATGGTGCGCAGCATGCACGCCGACCGGTTCGATGACCTCGTCGCCTCCAACGCGCTGCTGCGCCCCGGCCCGCTCGACGCGGGGATGCACAAGGTCTACTGCCGCCGCAAGAAGGGTGAGGAGCCCGTCAGCTACGCGCTCCCCGAGCTGCAGGAAATCCTCGCTCCCACCTACGGCGTCATCACCTATCAGGAACAGGTGATGCGCATCGCGCAGCGGCTCGCCGGCATCTCGCTCGCCGAGGCCGACGTCCTGCGCAAGGCGATGGGCAAGAAGGACGACGAGCTCATTCGCAAGGAACTCGGCAAGTTCGTCGAGAAGGCCGGCGCCCGGGGCTACGACAAGCGGATCATCGACGACCTCGCCAGCCAGATCGAGACCTTCGGACGCTACGGCTTCAACAAGTCGCACTCCGTCGCCTACTCCGTCCTGTCGTTCCAGACGGCGTACTTGAAGGCGCACTTCCCCGCCGAGTTCATGGCGTCGTTGCTGTCGGCCAACATCGGCGACACCGATAACGTGGTGAAGTACATCAACGAGGCGCGCGACCTGGGCCTGCAGATCCTCCCGCCCGACGTCAACGAGTCGGGCTACAAGTTCACCGTCGTCGGCGACGACCGCATCCGCTTCGGCCTCGGCGCCGTGCGCAACGTCGGTCGCTCGGCGATCGACTCGATCATCGCCGCGCGTCAGGAGCGGCCGATCGCGTCGCTCTACGAGCTCTGCGAGCGAGTGGACCTTCGCAGCTGCAACAAGCGCGTCCTCGAGGCGCTCATCTTCGCCGGGGCGCTCGACGGACTCGGCCACCGCGCCCAATTGGCCGCGGCGCTCGACGGCGCCATGCAGTCGGCGTCGCTGGTCCAGCAGGAACGGTCCTCCGGTCAGGGCTCCCTCTTCGGTGACGCGGGCGCGGGCCAGGCGGAGCACGCCCACCAGATTGCCCCCGCGCTCCCGGCCATCAAGCCGATGTCGGAGAGCGAGCGCCTGCAGCACGAGAAGGCGATCCTCGGCTTCTACATCTCCGGGCATCCGCTGGAACCGTACCGCGCCGAGTGCGAACTGCTCGCCTCGCACCGCATCGCCGACCTCGGGCATTGGACGGAGCAGCCCGTCTCGGTGGGGTGCGTGGTCACCGCCGTCCGACGGCAGGTGAGCAAGAAGTCGGGCGCGGAGTTCGCGCGCCTTGTCGTCGAGGACTTCACTGGCTCGGGCGAGGTGCTCGTCTTTCCCGAGGCGTGGGCCGCGATGCACGACAAGGTGCAGACCGACGTCCCGGTGCTGGTGCGGGGAGGCTACTCCCGGCGCGATCAGGGGGTGGAGAACCCCACCTTCATCGTCGAGGGGGTCACCCGACTCGCCGAACTGCGCACGACGGGCCAGATTGCGGTGGCCATCGAACTGGCCGCCGGCAGCGATCTGGCCGGCGCGGTGATGCGGGACGTGCGGGCCGTCGTCGAGTCGCACCCCGGCGCCGCGCCAGTGGAGTTGCATTGGCGGGGTGCGGACGGCGCGACGACGCGGTTCCGGTCGTCGTCGCTGAGCATGTCCCCGGCGGGTCCTTCGTTGCTCGAACTTCGGGCGCTTCTCGGGGAGGAGCGCGTGCGCCTGGTGCGCGGGAGCTGACATGGGCAGTGCAGCGCTGGAATTCGAGAAGCCCATTCTCGAGCTGGAACGGCAGATCGAGGAGATGCGCCGCAGTTCCACCGAGAAGAGCATCGACATCACCGCCGAGCTCGCGCCGCTGGAGCACCGGCTGGTCGAGCTGCGCCGTGCGGTGTATCGCAACCTGACGCCGGTGCAGAAGGTGCAGGTGGCCCGCAACTCGCGCCGCCCGTTCACCCTGGATTACATCAAGCTCTGCTTCACCGACTTCATCGAGCTCCACGGCGACCGCGCCTTCCGCGACGATGCCGCCATCGTCGGCGGCTGGGCTCGCCTCGATGGCGAGACGGTGATGATCATCGGCCACCAGCGCGGCCGGGACACCAAGGAGAACATCCACCGAAACTTCGGAATGCCCCACCCCGAGGGCTACCGCAAGGCGCTGCGGTTGATGCGGAGCGCCGAGAAGTTCCACGTGCCGGTCCTCACCTTCATCGACACGCCCGGCGCGTGGGCCGGCCTGGGTGCTGAGGAGCGCGGGCAGAGCGAGGCGATCGCACGCAACCTGCTCGTGATGTCCGAGCTGAAGGTGCCAATCATCGGCACCGTGATCGGCGAGGGCGGCTCGGGCGGAGCGCTCGCGCTAGGCGTCGTTGACCGCGTCCTGATGTTCGAGCACTCCGTCTACTCAGTCATCACCGTCGAAGGGTGTGCCGCCATTCTGTGGAAGGACGGCAAGAGCCCCGAGATGCGCGAACGGGCGGCGAGCGCCCTGCGCATCACCGCGCCCGACCTGCTGGAGCTCGGCGTGATCGACGAGATTCTCCCCGAGCCGGAGGGTGGCGCGCACGCCAACCACGCCGCCGCTGCCGCCACGCTCAAGGAGCGCCTCCTCGAACATCTCGAGGACCTGCGCAAGCTCAAGCCGGAGAAGCTCGTTCGCCGGCGGCGCGAGAAGTACCTGAAGATGGGCCAGTACGGGGAGTAGGGTGGAGCATCTCATCGAAGTCGCCTTTAAGGGGAACCGCCGCGAGTTCTTCCGCTGGTCGTTCGAGGCGCCGCCCCCGGTGAAGGCCCCGATCATCGTGGAGGTTGAGCGCGGGGAGGATCTCGGGCGCGTGCACGCGACCGGCGAACTCGCCGAGCGCCGCAAGGCGGGCACCACGCATGGCCGGGAGCAGCGCGAGCCGCTGCGCGCCGCGTTGCGCATCGCCACCGCCGACGACGCGGCCCGCGCCGAGGCCTTGCGCGTCGAGGAGGAGACCGCGCGCCGCGTGGCCGTTCAGAAGGCTCGCGCGCTGAACCTGCAGATGAAGGTCTCCGACGCCGAGTGGCAATGGGATCGCCGGCGCCTGACCTTCTTCTTCACCGCCGAAGAGCGCGTCGATTTTCGCGCGCTCGTCCGCCAGCTCGAGGGACATTTCGGCGCGCGCGTGCAGATGTGGCATATCGGGCCGCGCGACGAGGCCAAGCGACTCGACGGCGTCGGCCACTGCGGCCGACAGCTCTGCTCGGCGGCGTGGCTGCCCGAGCTGCTCCCCGTGAAGACGTCGCTGGCCAAGGAACAGCGACTGTCGACCATCACCCCCACGCAGATTTCCGGCGCCTGCGGCCGCCTGATGTGCTGTCTGCGCTATGAGCACGAGTTCTACGTGCAGGCGCGCAAGCGCTTCCCCAAGCAGGGGAAGATCGTGCAGACGGCGGAGGGCGAGGAGAAGGTCGAGAACACCGACATCTTCCGCGACCTTGTCACCCTGCGGAATCCCGGCGGTGAACTGCGCACCATTCCGCTGGCCCAGTTCAAGCGCGAGCTCGGCGGCGGCGGCGTGCCACTCGACGACGAGCCGCGCGAAGCCGACGAGGAGACGGAGGAGCCTGAAGAACGCTCCGCAGACGCCTTCGAGACCCGTCGAGCCGCTGGGCGCCCCGAACGCGGCGGTGTGCGGCCCGACGCGCGGCCCGACGCGCGGCCCGACGCACGGCCCGACGCGCGCCCACCGCGCCCGGAGG
>VHBQ01000014.1 GCA_016871855.1 Gemmatimonadota bacterium | reverse complement strand
TTGCACCTCTTCCGCTACATCGAGGGCTGGTACAACCCGCATCGCCGCCACTCCGCCCTCGGCCAACGCTCCCCGCTAGCCTTCGAACAGCAGCATGTCGTAGAATCAGCAGCCGCTTGAAATCCCAACCACCCGCGCTCCACGAAAGCGGGTCAAGTCCAAGTCCAAGTCCAACTCCCACCACACCAGTACCACCACCCACTGCGCTAACCCCAGCGCAACCAGAAGATCAAACACCTGCCCCCGCCGCCCTACCCAAACCACTCCACCCCGCCAGACCGCCAACCCCAAGTGCACCACCGACAACCCCACGGCCACCACCAACCCAACGGACCCCACAGCCAACCCCACACTCGACGCCGTCCGATCTCCGATCGCCAAGAACCCCTGCCCCGCCAGCCCTGCCGCGGCCACGAGCATCGCCACTACGGAGAGAGTCGTCCACCACAGCGGCTCCCGCCGCAACGCCCCCGCGCGCCAGGCCTGCACACTCACCCACAGGCCGCGCAGCAGGATCAAGAGAAGCGCCACCAGCCCCAGCACCGCGCTCGCCCAGCGCACATACACGCTGAGCACTGGCACCCGATCCAGCGTGCGCGTGCCGTCCGTGATGCTCAGCGCGCCGCCCTCCCCCTCGAGCAGGGCGTGAGTCACTCCGCGCCGCTCCACCACACGCCACAGCCGCCCACCACTCGGCGCCAACACACGTCGCGCGCCACCGGTCGGACTTAGGCGGATCAGCGTGTCACTCACCTCCACGCGCGTGAGCGAGCCCACGGCGTCGAGATACGCGAACTGCTCGAAGCGCGTCGGGCGCTGCGTGTACCATCCGCTCCAGCGTTGCGCGCTCTCCTGCGCGATGCGTGCGGGGGATGGAGCGGGCAGCCGCGGCAGCTGCAGCTCCGCCGCGAGCAGGGAGTCCACGCGATCCCAGGGCGCGGACTCCGGATCGCTGTTGTAGCTCGCGAAGAACGCGCGCTGCGCCGCTGGCGCAAGGCAGAGGATGGCGCGGAAGGTCCCGATGTTCCCGGTGTGACAATGGGTCACGACGCCCCAGCGCTCGCGTGACTGGAGGCCGAGTGCGTAGCCGTTGGGGAGGCCGGCGCGGACGGCGTCTGTGTCGCGCGGCCGGCCCATCGCCGCGAGGAGTGCGCTGTCCACGAGCACGCTGCCGTTCACGCGGCCATCGTTCATCAGGAACCGCGCGAAGCGCGCCATATCACGCGCCGTGGTGGCGAACTGCGAAGCCGGCCGCACGGGGATGGCGTACGAGGGCTGCGGCGTGCCGCCCTCGAAGTGGCCCATCGCCATGGTGGTATCGGCCTGCGGGCCGACCTGTGTGGTCCAGGCGAAGCTCGACTGCGACATCCCAAGTGGGGCGAGCAGTTCGCGGTCGAGCCACTGCTCGTAGCGCTCGCCGGTGCGCGCCTCGATCAGGACGCCGAGCAGAAGGAAGCCGGTGTTGGAATACGAGAAACGTTGGCCGGGCCTGGCTTGGAGACGGATGGTCTGCCCCTTCCGCGCGATGGCGTTGCGCAGCGGGAGATCGGGCGAGGTATTCGCCGAGAAGACCTGCCAGAGGTGAGCATCGCCGAGTCCGGAACTATGGTCGAGGAGATGCCGGACGCGGATGGGGTCGGTGGATTCCCAGGGATTGTCTATGGGAAGGTCGCTGAGATATCGCGCGAGGGGCGCATCGAGGTCCACGAGACCGCGGGTGGCGAGTTGGAGGACGCCGGTGGCGAGCAGGGTCTTGGTGACGGAGCCGAGTTGGACGCGAGCGTCGGGGGTGATGCGTTTGCCGGTGGCGAGGTCGCGGATGCCAGCAGCGCCGGTGGTGGTGGAGTCGCCACTGACGATGGCCCAGACGACGCCGGGGACGCCGAGGGTTGGAAGCTCGGCTCTGATGCGCTCAGTGAGCGCGTCAGGTCGGGCTTGGGCCTGCGCGGCGGCGGTCGCGGCGGCGGCGAGGAGCAAGCTGGCGCTCACTATGATGAGGCGAGTCAGGCGCACGGGTGGCTCTTGGGGTGCATTGGACGAAGTTAGCGCGCTGACGCGTCGTGAGCTTCCGTAGCCGCCGGTGGATCTCCGTGATGGCAGCCCGGGCGGAGGATGTGTTGCCGTCGCGCCTTGTGCTTTGCCGGGAGAGGAGTTTCTATCGGAGTCGGTCGACCATTGTACGGCGCGATCGCCGACCTCGCCAGCGCCGTGTGACGGGGCACCGTCGACGGCCCGACCTGGCGCTGCTGAAGAAGGCGCGCTGGGTGGCCGCTTCCAGCGGCAAAGGAGGCATCTGATGGGAAAACCTAAGGTCGGGGACATCGCCGTTGCCGTCGTGGTCGCGGTCGCGGTCGGCATTGGGGTGGGACTGCTTGTCGGCTTCGCGGCACGGCGCTTGGGATGGTCTACCGGGTTCGTTGGTCCTCTGACTAGCGGAATCGTGAGCGCTCTTACGATCGCGATCTATCATATCCGGGCTGGTAAATCAGATCGACGAAAGACCTGATCAGAGCGAGCCCGAGTCGGGAGCGAGCCAGGCCGAACATGACATCGTTCATTCCTTCCGGGATCTGATCCACAGGCCTCTCCGTGACCACACCCACCGCAGGGATGGTGTACCTGCACGAGATCGTGCTGCCGGGAGAGCGCTCCGGCGGCAAGCACCTCTGCGTCTGCCTGTCGACGGCGGAGTACGTCGAGGCGACTGGTCTCGCGGTGATCGCGAGCTTGCGAAAGACCCGCGCCAGTTGGTGGCGGCCGCTGGTTGATCGGGACGACTTCGCCCCCATCGGCACCTTCGAGCCGCTCGATCAGCCACGCGCGGTCGACACGTCGCAGATGGTCTCGGTCCCGGTCACCGCCCTTGGCGCGCCCGCCGGTCGGGTGTCGGAGCGCGTGATCAGCGACACGATGGAAGTGCTGCCCGCGCTCTTCCAACTGCGCGGTCCGTGGGAAGTGCGCGGCGCCGTCCACCGCGTGAACGGCTGGCCGGAAGGGACCGACGCGCTCCTCGTGCTGAACGACGATGCGCTCGACAACCCCGACGTGCGATTCTTCCTGGCGCTGCCGTACGAGGAGGGCGACTGGCGTCTGGCGCTGGTCCTCATCAGTGCCGACGATCTGCGTGAAGAAGTGCGCGCACTGAGCGACGCCGAGCAGGTGGTGCTGAGCAATGATCTGCGGAGGATCTTCCGGCTGTTGGGCTGACGTCGTCAAGAACTCATGAGCCTCCAGTGATCCAACCGATCTTCATCAGCCAGCCGGTCGCCGACGTTCGAACTCGCCGCGGACGCGCGCAGTTGACCCTGGTCGCCGTCGCCGCCGCGCTCCTCGCGGCTGGACTCTGGCTGCTCGCCGCCGCCGGCCGAAGGGCTCGAGGGATCCCAGCAGGGTCCGCGGTCGTCGCCGAGCTTCGCTCGGCCAGCGTCCCTCTCACGGACGCACCGCAGAACGCCCCGAGTTTGAGCGAGCGGTCGGTGGTTGGCGGTCCGGCCCTCGCCGCCATCGATCGTTTGACCGCAGGCTCCGCGCTCGTTGCGCTTGGCGAGTCCACGCACGGCACGCACGAGTTCTTTGCCCTCAAGGACGCGCTGATCAGGCACTTCGTCGCTGCACGTGGTACGCGACTAATTGCAATGGAGGCGCCGTGGTATGGGTCGGCGCAGTTCGACGCCTTCATCGTGGGCGGACCCGGAACGGCAGAGCAGGCTGTGCGTGCGCTAATCCTCTGGCCGTGGATCACGGAAGAGTTGGCTTCGCTAGCGCGCTGGCTCCGGGCGTACAATGACCCTCTGCCAGCGGACGCGCGAGTCCGGATCGTCGGCGTGGACCCGCAGCTCCCGCCCGGCCGGGCTAGCACTCCGCCGGGCATGGCGATGGCCGTCGCAGCACTCGACTCGGCCCGCATCGCGCGCCAGCACCGTGATATGTCGCGGTTCGGTTTCAGGTGGTGGGCGAGCTGGCGGCGGGATCGCGCCATGGGCCTGAACGCGCTCGCCGCCGTCCGCGCGAATCGGGCGGGCGGACCGGTGATTCTCTGGGCGCATGATGGGCACATCCAACGCGCTCGCTTCTATCAGGGAGGCGTGATCGCGGATTCGCTTGGTGACCGCTATGCGGCGATCGCGCTCCTCGCGGGTGAAGGCGCGTTCAATGCCATCCGGTTTGAGGGACCACTGCGCCCACAACTGGGCCCTTGGCCGCTTCGCCCCCCGCCACGCCGCAGCTTGGAGCACGCATTCCGTGAGGCAGGGTTCGACGCGGCGTTCCTCGACCTGCGGGCGGCGGCACGTCGCGAGTTGACCGCACCCGAGACGTCGCTGGGGGAGTGGTTAGCCGGTCGAGTGGCGAAGCGTTCCGTAGGAGCCGTCTTTACGCCTGGCGACACCACCACCGATTTCTACCCTGCGCGCGTGGCACGACAATGGGACGGGGTGCTCTTCGTGGCCCGTTCGACGCCATCGAGGCTCATAGGGAGGGGCCGCCCCAAGGAGTGAGCCGAGTGGCCCCACCACATCCTGGCGGCACGCGCCCACCGTAGGAAGGCGACTGCTGGTCGGACTGGGTGGCGGTGCCGCCGCTCGGCCTACTTGCATTATCGTCCTGAACGTCAGAATAGCACGCGGGTCAGTACGAGTGATGAGGGGATTGAGCCGAGGCCACAGTGGCCGTCGCTCTGCTCGTTGACCGGGGGGAGAGGTGGGTGGCTCTGTACGGCAAGGCCATTGTTCACGGGCAGTTTGCGGCGTTGCATCCGGTTGCAGTGGACGACCGTCGGCCGCCGCTGAACCGGCGCGTTGGGCGGAGGTGAACAAGTGAGAGTGCCCTCTTCAGAACACCGCGATTATGAATAGCTGGCTCCTTCTCGCTTCGGTGCTCGCCGTACTCACCGGCGTCGCCCATTCCTACCTTGGAGAGCGCTACATCCTGGGTCGCCTGTTTCGGCGCACCGAGTTGCCGCACCTATTTGGCTCCGATCTGTTCACCAAACGGACATTGCGGTTTGCCTGGCATCTCACGTCCATCGCATGGGTGGGAGCGGCGGTCAGCTTCTGGGTGCTCGCGCGCGGCGACGCCACCGGTGGCATTCGCGTCCTGAGCGCCACGTTCTTCCTGACCTCCTTGGTTACCGCGGCTGGATCGCGCGGTCGCCACCTCGCATGGCCCGTTTTTCTGGCCATCGCAGTCGCCGCTTGGCTGGGGGCGAGCGCCTCGTGAGTCGGCGAGCTCTGTGGGTCCAGCCTCACCAAGCGATGGTGCCGACGGCGTAATCAATGTGATATGCGTCACCGGCCGCGGGTGCCGGTACCGCTTGTGGCGCGGCGCGACTGGGCTGCTAATTGAACATTCTATGACGGGTCTCGCTCCCCACGCACGCCGCTTGCTCGCGGCCGCCGCGCTCCCCGCGCTGGCGACGATGGGTTCGTGCGGCCGCGACGCGCCCGGCGCGCCGCGCGCGGAGGGGTTTGCCCTGCCCGCCGTGCATCCGCGCTTCCCCGCCGCGTTCGGCGCGCCGGGACTGCGTGTGAGCACCCTCGTGCCATTCAGCAGGGTGCGCCTGCACCTCACGCGCGCGGACAGCAGCATCGCGTTCGACAGCACCTACGAGTTTGCGTCCGCGCTCGATTCCCTCTCGCTCAACGTGCAGGTGAAGCTCGGCGTGGCGGCGCCGCGCGCCGGCGAGCCGATGCAGCTCTCGCTGGCGTACATCAATGCCGACCGCGACACGGTCTTCCGCGGCGGGCCGGCGACGGTGATCGCGCAGCCCATCGGCGTTGATCTGCCCGCGCCCGCACCCGTGGAAGTGCCGGTGCGTTACGCGGGCGCAGGGGCGAACGCGACGCGCGTCTTTCTCAACCCGCGCGCGATGGAGGTGACAAGCGGCGATGTGTTCACGTTCGCTGCCCGCACGGTGGACGCGACAGGCAAGGACGTGACCGGAGCGCCGGTGCTGTACTCTTCACTCGACACGCTGCTCGCGCCGCTGTCGCGCTATACGTCGGGTGCAGGGCTGGCCCGCGGCACGGCGGGCACCGTGCGCATCGTCGCCACGATGTTCAATGGCGCGACCGACACGGCGCAGCTGGTGATCCTGCGTCGCGCCGTGCGCCTGCGCATCGTGTCGGGCGGCGGGCAGAGCGCTGTGGCGGGAAGCTCGCTCCCACAGCCGGTGGTGGTGCGCGTCGTGGATGTCGAGGAGCAGGGCGTGCCGGGTGTTGGCGTCTCGTTCGCGCCGTCGAGCGGCGGGCACCTCACCAACGTCGCCCAGTCCACGGATGGCGACGGCTACGCGCGCGCGACTTGGAGACTAGCCCAAAGCGTCGGCACGCAGACGCTCACCGTGGCGTCGGGTTCGCTGCTCGGTTCGCCGTTCTCGGTGTCGGCCACCGCCACCACGCCGGCCGACACCACGCGCGGCGGCGGGAACGCCGGCGGCTCTGGCGGCGACCTGAACAAGGCCACCCTCAGCATCGTGAGCGGCAACGGGCAGGCGGCGCGAGTAGGTACCGCGCTGGCGGACCCATTGGTCGTGCAGCTTCTCGATGCGACTGGGGCCCCGTTGCCCAACGTGGAGATCGCGTGGAAGCCGGGCTCCGGTGACGGCGTTCCGGGCGACACCGTCACCCGCACCGACGCCAAGGGGCTGTCGTCGAACAAGTGGGTGCTGGGCGGGAGGGACGGCGGCATGAAGCTGAAGGCTTCGCTCGTCAAGGCCAACGGCGTCTCCGCCGAGTTCTCGGCGACCGCGCTTTCGGTCACGGCGGCGCCGCCAGGCAAGCTTGTCTTCTCCACCGGGCCGAGCGACGTGACGGTGGGCGTGGTGATGAGGCCGGCAGTGGTGGTCGAGGCCTTTGACGCGCGCGGCAAGCATGACTCGACCTTCGCGGGCAAGGTGTCGCTGGCGCTCGTCTCGCCCACTGGCTCCACGCGTCTCACCGGCAACACCACGGTGGTCGCCGTCGTCGGGCTCGCTGTCTTCGATCAACTCCAGTTCGATACCCCGGAATCAGGACTCTCGCTGATCGCGAGCGCCGATGGCGTCACCTCCGCGACGTCGACCACCTTTTCCGTGAGTAATCCGCCCGCGCGCCTGTCGGAGGTGAGCGGCGGCTCGCAGGAGGCCAAGCCTGGCGCGGCCCTCGCCAAGCCGCTGGTCGTGCTGGTGGAGGACGCGCGCGGAAAGGCGATGGCCGGCGTCACGGTCACCTGGGTGGTCGAAAAGGGTGGCGGACGCATTACGGCGAGTTCGGTGACCGCGAACAACGGCCGCGCGAGCGCGACGTGGACCTTGGGACCGTCCACTGGCACGCAGACGGCGCAGGCGATCGTCGCTTCGGCGTCCGGATCGCCAATCACGTTTACCGCGACGGCGCGCTAGGCGCCGCTCGCCGGCGCGAGATGGAGCCGAGTGCCTCGAAGGTGCTTGCCCCCTAGTCGCCCCGCGGTGCGCCACGCCGGCGCGACCAGCGCCGTCGAAACCGGGCCGCTCGCGTGTCCGTAGGCAGTATTTTCCCGCCGGTGCGCGTGTTGCCAACTCGGGGAGGACTGAATGGACGAAGTGTCGGTTGTCAGGCTCTACGTGCTCCGCGCGACGTATCTCCTGATCGTCGTGGGCGTCGGATTAATGATTTGGCCGCTCCTCCTCGGTGCGCCCGAGGCCGCCGACCACTTCCGCGGCGTCACCTGGTGCCTACTGAGCACCGTCGCGCTCCTTGCTGTGCTCGGGATTCGCTACCCATTGAAGATGTTGCCGCTCCTCCTGTTCGAGTTGATCTGGAAGGCGACGTGGGTGATCGCCATTGGCCTGCCGCGGCGCGGTGCTGGCCAGCTTGACGGTGCCTTCAGCGAGACATGGTTCGCCAATGTGATGGGACTCGTGATCTTCACGCTGGCCATTCCGTGGGGCTACGTGATCCGCCGCTACGTTCGGGAGCCCGGGGACCGCTGGTCCTGGTCGAAGGCATCAAATAGGACCGCGCCTTAGGAGGAGGTCTTGCAGGACACTTGCCGCCTGTACACTGACCTCGCGTGGTTGTGGCCGATGTGGGGCGACCCCGCCTCGGAGTATGCACACTACTGCGAGCACGTGACGGCGCTGGTTCGCCAGTACTCCGCGCGCCCGGCGGCTACGCTGCTCGACCTGGGGTGCGGCGGCGGGAAGAACGTCCTGAACCTGAAGCGGCACTTCACCGTGACCGGCCTGGACCTGAGCCCCGCGATGCTCGCCCAGGCCAGAACGCTGAACCCGGAGTGCACCTTCGTCCACGGAGACATGAGGACCTGCCGTCAACTCGGCACGTTCGACGCGGTCCTCATCGACGACGCGATCGCGCACATGAACAGCCGGACCGACTTCACGGCGGCGTTGCGCACCGCGCACGCCCACCTCACACCGGGCGGCGTCTTGGTCGTCACCCCGGATGTCACGGTCGAGTCGTTCGAGCAGAACAAGACCACCACGACGACGGCCGCGCGCGATGGCGTGGACGTGGTCTTCATCGAGAACGTCTACGATCCTGACCCGACCGACGAGCAGTACGACACGACGATCGTGTACCTCATTCGGGACAAGGGCGGCCTGCGCATCGAGACCGAGCACTGGACGATGGGCCTCTTCTCTCTCGACACATGGCGACGGGAGCTGGTCGCGATCGGGTTCGAAGTGCACGAGGGGCGGTACGCTGCGGGCGAGGCGGAGTATACGATGTTCGCCTGCGTGCGCGCTGGATGAATGGCCGCGTGACGAAGGCGCTGACGCGTCAACCTGAACGGAACCGGATCGTTCCGTCCTCTGCATGACCTACCTGCTCATCGCCGACGTCCTCGTCCTCCTGCACCTCGCCTTCGTCGCGTTCGTCGTCCTCGGCGCGCTGCTCGTGCTGCGCTGGCCGCGACTCGCCTGGGTGCACATCCCGTGCGCCGCGTGGGGCGCGCTGATCGAGTTCACCGGATGGGTCTGCCCGTTGACGCCGCTCGAAGTGCACTTCCGTCGACTGGGCGGCGACGTGGGATACGCCGGCGACTTCATCGCGCAGTACGTCCTGCCCGTGCTCTATCCGGCGCAGTTGACGCGGCCCACGCAGTGGGCGCTGGGGGCGCTGGTGGTCGCGGGCAACGTGACCGCATACTTGTATCTGTGGCGCCGGCGCGCGCCCGGAGATCCTGATATCGCCTCGCGATGACCCACTGCGCACATCACGACACTTCTCGCCGCAGCGCGGGCCGACTCCTTGCGGCGGCGGCGCTCATCGTCGCCGCGTGCGCCTCCTCCGAACCGACGGCCACTCCATCTCCGACGGGCGCGCCGCCCGTCCACGTCGTCGTCTTCACCCACATCGAGGACAACACGCCGGGGCCGAGCCTCACCGATCCGGCGGCGCGTATTGCGTACGTCAACTTGCGCAGCCGGTTGATCGAGATGGCACGGCTCACCCGCCGGTACAACGTTGCGTGGGCGCTGCAGCCGGACTGGAAGTTCCTTCTCGCCGCGCTGCAATTCGAGGATGCGGCCCTCCGCGCCTCGACGGGTGGCTGGAACGTGCTGCGATTCCTGCGCGACAGCCTCGGCGTCGCCATTGATCCGCACTCGCACGAGAACGGCGGCTACAACTACACCGATGTGGCCCACCTGCTCGACTCGCTGGGCGTTGGCGGCAGCACGGTCATCGGCGGACACATCTGGGATCCGAATCTGCCCACGTTCCAGCGGTGGGATCGCTTTCGCGTCCCGGTCGCTGGGCTGCGCTTCCCCGCCGCGCTCTGGCGTGGCGACATCCTGATGGGGAGCGGCACGCCGAACCACGTGAACGACCCCATCGTGAGCGGCGTCTGGCGACCCGCGTCGCGCGACCGCTACTGGGCGGACGATTCCGCCGGTAACATCAGCGCGATCGGCGCCTTTCGCGGCACGCTGGCGAGCATCACCGAGCTCAGCACCGCCTACAAGACGGGCGCGGTGAAGGCCGACTGCATGCTGACCGCGTCCATCCATGCCAAGCCGGCGACGCTGACGGCCGTCAATGGGATCGCGGCCGCTGAAGACTCCATCGTCAAGCCACTGGCCGCGCTGCGTGACGCGGGATCGGTGACGCTCACCAGCTTCACCGCGCTCGTCACCACGTGGCGCGCGTCGTTCGGTGGGCGAGCTTGCCTCTACGGTCCGCTGTGATGGCGCCTTCAGCGCGGATGCAAGTCGCCTCGGGCGCCGGCGCGACTGCCGGGTCCTAGCGCTTCGGCAGCTCAGCCAGCCAGGCGAACCCGCGCTTCACCCCGTTGCGCACCATCAGCGTGTGCCCTTCGAAGGGCAGTTGCTCGTAGATGCCCGTGGGCGTGGCCGCGGCGGCGGCCTTGACCCGTGTGGCCGACACGATGGGATCCTGCTCGGCCCCGATGAATAGCATCGGCGGCGCGTTGGGCACCGCCACCGGCGCGCCGCCAGCGAGGCAAACCACGCCGGCGATCTGCGCGGCACGCGCGCGCGCCAGCCCCGCCGCCGCCCCCGACCCAAGGGAGTGCCCCATCACGAAGACCCGTGCGCTGTCCACGCGATACTCGCGGCGCAGCATCGCCATCAACGAGTCGAACGGTTCCGCCGACTGCACGAACGGCAGCGTCACCGGCGACACGAGGATCAGCCCCTGCTCGGCGGCCAGCCGCGCCGCGATGCCTCGGCCGTAAGCGTCGACGAACATGTTCTCGTCGCCGCCAGCGCCGTGCAGCGCGAGCAGCACACCGACAGGGCGCTGCGATTTCACGACGGAGGGCGCGGCCACTACGCGCAGCGGGATCGGCGCGCCGTTCGCCCCGATCAACGTGCGACGCGAGTCACCGGGGAAGGCCGACAACGTCGGCACGGCCGCAACGGGCGGCGCCTCGACGCCGGTCGCGGCGGTGAGCAGTTGCACCGACGAGTCGATCATCGCCACGGCCGCCGCGAACCGCCCGCCGAAGAAGCTCAGCGTGGCACGATCGAAGCTGCGGTTCACGAGCGCGCGGGTGCTATCGCTGATGCGCGCCGCCGAATCGGCCGCCGCGTAGGCGCGATCCATGCGCAGGTAGGCCTTGGCCAGCTCCTCGCGCGCGGCGCCCGCCGGCGCGGCGACCTGCGCGATGAGCAACGGGGGCGCCGTCGCGATCGCCGCGACAGCCACCCCCATTCGCCCGAGTCGTGAAAGCGTGTGCATTACACGAATCTAAACACCACCGGGAAGATCAGCACCACGAGCCACGCCCACGCGGCATACACGGGCAGGAACGCCGTTTGCCACCGTTCAAGCGGCGCGAACGCGGCGCGCTTGGTGAGGAAGCGCCAATACAGCACGGCGCTCCATCCGAGGTTGGCCACCAGGATGAGGTTCTCGCCGAGCGCGGCCACCTTGTTGGGGCTGAAGCCGAAGGCCCCGATGCGGGCGAGGATGGCCCAGAGCGCCAACGCATCCACCAGCAGCGCGCAGATGACCAGCACGAACTGGAGGACGTCGAAGAAGCCGGCCGGCTTGTTCAGGTCGCGCGCCGAGATGGCGTAGAGCAGCAGCCCCACGACGAGCACGAGCAGCAGGTCGAAGCCAATCAGCGACTCGCGTTTCATGTCAATGCCGCTCCCCGTGACAACCGTCGTGCCGAGGAAGACGAGCAGGAGCAGCGTGAAGAGCGGCGTGAAGATGTAGGTGAGCACGGGCGCCATGTTCTCGATGACGCTCTGCTTGGCCTCCACGAGCATTCCGGCGATGACCACCGCGCCGGCCGCGCAGCATGGGATGATCCAGGTCTGCATGAACTTCTCGGGGTCGAGCCCGATGGCTTGAAAGACAAACATCGTCGTGGCCATCAGGACGCCGCCGCCGAGCGCGATCAGCACGTAGTAGATGAACCACTCGCCGGTGAAGCGCACGTAGTTCATCCGTTGGTCTTGATCCCGCCACGCGCCGCCGGCGTAGGCGATGCCGACCGTGAGCCAGAGCGCGATCGGAAGGTGCAGCGCGGCGAGCTGGTGCGTGTGCCCCCCCTGCACGAAGGGCATCAGGTTGATCGCCAGCGCGCCGACCAGGAAGAACGCCGCGAGTCCCATGCGCGTCGCGTTGCTGACCCCGCGCTTCCAGACGAAGAACGCCGTGAGGAACGGCAGGGTGAAGAAGCTCAGATTCGGGACGTAGAACCAGTCGGCGTCCGGGGCTTGCATGCTCACGCCGAAGAGTTCGGGGAGCTTCACCGCGGCGCCGGCCGCGATGGCGCAGGCGATGGCGACGCCGACTTCGCGCCGCCAGTCGCCGCCGTCCTTCGCCGCATCGGGCACCATCAGCCGCTTCCACAGCCGTTCGCTGTGCTCCCGGGCGAACTCGTGGGAGAGGCCGTCGAGCTGGCCGAGCCGCTTCACACCGATGAGGAACGCCTCCTCATCGCTGAGTCCCGACTTCACGAGATCGGCCACCTGACTGCGCAGGTGATCCTCGAGTTCGCTGACGTCTGCGGCGTCGATGGCTCGGCCGCGGCTCACGTACGACCGCCATTCGTTGATTTGTGCTTCGATCACGGGATGCCTCCTGAGCAGCGCGTGCAGGTTGGAAGGGACGGGACGCGCTACTTCGAGTGGAACGGGGTCGCGCGGAGTGCCTTGTTCACGATCTGCCACTGTTTCTTCTGCGCCTCCAGCTCCGCGGTGCCGGCCTTGGTGAGCTGGTAGTACTTGCGCCGCCGGCCGGACTCGGACTCGCCCCAACTGGCCTTCACAAGGCCGTCGCGCTCGAGGCGATGGAGCACGGGATAGAGCATCCCGTCGGTCCACTGGAGCTCGCCGCCGGAGAGCTCGCTCACCCGCTTGAGGATGGCGTAGCCGTAGCTCTCGCCTTCGGCGAGGATGGCAAGCACCAGCGGCGTGGCCGACGCGGCGACGAGGTCTTTTCCGATGTCCATCAGCGTGGGGACGGCGGATACATAGAACCAATATACATTGTGGTTCTATGTATGCAAGAGTCGAGGGCCGCGCGATTCTGCCGTTCCTGACCGGCATGGAACAGGGGCGGCACCGAAACCTCGGCGCCACCCCTGCTCTCTGTTCCCTGAACTGCTGTTCCCTTCCCCTTGACCCCTCAGCGCAACTCGAAGCGGTCCAAGTTCATCACTTTCACCCACGCCTTCACAAAGTCGCGCACGAACTTCTCCTTGGCGTCGTTCTGCGCGTACACCTCGGCGAGGGCGCGGAGCTGCGAGTTCGAACCGAAGACGAGATCGGCGCGCGTCGCCGTCCACTTGACCTTGCCGGTGGCGCGGTCGCGCCCCTCGAACGTCTCAGCGGCCGCTGATGTCGGCTTCCACGCCGTGGCCATGTCCACGAGGTTGACGAAGAAGTCATTGGTCAGGACTTCAGGCCGCGTCGTGAAGACGCCGTGTTTCGACGCGCCGTAGTTGGCGCCGAGCACGCGCAGGCCGCCGACGAGCACCGTCATCTCCGGCGCGCTGAGCGTCAGGAGCTGCGCCTTGTCCACGAGCATCTCCTCCGCGCTCACCGTGTACGACGCCTTCTGGTAGTTGCGGAAGCCGTCGGCGATGGGCTCGAGCACCTCGAACGACGCCGCGTCGGTCTGCTTCTGCGACGCGTCCATCCGGCCGGGCTTGAACGGCACCTTGATCTTCACGCCCGCCTTCGCGGCCGCGGCCTCGACAGCCGCGCAGCCGCCGAGCACGATGAGGTCGGCGAGCGAGATCTTCGCCCCGCCCCGCTTGGCGTTGCACTTCCGCTGAATTCCCTCAAGCGTCTTCAGCACCTTCGCGAGCTGGCTCGGCTGGTTCACCTCCCAGCCTTTCTGCGGCGCGAGGCGAATGCGCGCGCCGTTGGCGCCACCGCGCTTGTCGGAGCCGCGGAACGTGGACGCCGACGCCCAGGCCGCGGTGACGAGCTGGGAGATGGTGAGCCCCGACGCGAGAATCTGCTTCTTGAGGGCCTCCACATCCTTGGCGCCGACCAGCTTGTGATTGACCGGCGGAATCGGGTCCTGCCAGATGAGCTCTTCCTTTGGCACGAGCGCGCCGAGGTAACGCGCGCGCGGCCCCATGTCGCGATGCGTCAGCTTGAACCAGGCGCGCGCGAAAGCCTTGGCGAACGCCTTGGGATTCTCGTGGTAGCGCTTGGAGATCTTGTTGTAGATGGGATCCATCCGCAGGGCCAAGTCGGCCGTGGTCATCATTGGCGCGCGCTTGATGCTCGGATCGTGCGCGTCGGGAATCGTCCTCGCCGCCGGGTCCTTCGGCGTCCACTGGTGCGCTCCAGCCGGGCTCTTGGTCAGCTCCCACTCCCAGCGGAAGAGCGTGTCGAAGTAGCCGTTGTCCCACTTAGTGGGGTTCGGCTTCCACGGCCCTTCGATGCCGCTCGTCGTGGCGTGAATGCCCTTGCCGCTGCCGAAGGCGTTCTTCCAGCCGAGCCCCATCTCCTCAATGGGCGCGCCCTCGGGCTCCGGACCGACGAGCTTCGGATCGCCAGCGCCGTGCGCCTTGCCGAAGGTGTGGCCACCGGCGACGAGCGCGACGGTCTCCTCGTCGTTCATCGCCATGCGTGCGAACGTCTCGCGGATGTCGCGCGCCGAGGCGAGCGGATCGGGGTTGCCGTTGGGCCCTTCTGGATTCACGTAGATGAGCCCCATCTGCACCGCGGCGAGCGGGTTCTCAAGCTCGCGGTCCCCCTCGTAGCGCTTGTCGCCGAGCCACTCGGCTTCCTTGCCCCAGTAGATGTCCTCTTCCGGCTCCCAGACATCCTCGCGGCCACCGGCGAAGCCGAAGGGCTTGAGCCCCATATGCTCGATGGCGCAGTTGCCGGCGAAGATCATCAGGTCGGCCCACGACAGCTTGTTGCCGTACTTCTGCTTGATGGGCCAGAGCAGGCGGCGCGCCTTATCGAGGTTGCCGTTGTCGGGCCAGCTGTTGAGCGGTGCATAGCGCAGCGTGCCGGCGCCCGCGCCACCGCGGCCGTCGCCCGTGCGATACGTGCCGGCGGAGTGCCAGGCCATTCTAATGAACAGCCCGCCGTAGTGCCCCCAGTCGGCCGGCCACCAATCCTGCGAGGTGGTCATCAGGGCGTAGAGATCCTTCTTGACGGCCTCGAGGTCGAGCTTCTTGAACTCCTTGGCGTAGTTGAAGCTCTCGCCCATCGGGTTGGAGCGCGCCGAGTGCTGGTGCAGGATGGAGAGGTTGAGCTGGTTGGGCCACCAATCGCGATTGGAGGCGCCGCCCGCGGGGCGCGTGGCGCCCCCGCCGTGAGCGACCGGGCACGTGCCGGCGGTCTTGGGTGCGTTGTCGTCCATGTGGAACTCCGGGTGAGGAAACGCGAGTCGCGCGGATTGTCGCGTCAACGCGCGAGATGAGAAGCGAGGTCATCGCCGGGAGCGCCGGCACACGTTGAAATCTACGTCGCGTGCGAGCGGTTGGCGCGTGTGGGATTCCCACACTCGGGCACCCCGGGTGGCGGCGCGTTCCTGAACGCTTGAGTGCGACGAGCCGCCTACGGCGTTGTCCGCGCGCGCAAACCCTCGATCTCCCGCAGCATCTCGGCGACCGTCGCCTCCACGACGATGCGCCCCTTCTCGCGCGTGGCCAGCGTGGCATCACCCCACACACCGCTCGGCGAGTAGGTCTTGGTGGTGCCCGGCTGCCGCGACAGCCCACCCACCCCCTGCGGCGCGTCGTCCTTGACCGCCTTCGACATGTCCACGCGGTCGGGATACATGTAGAGCATCATGGACGTTTCGATCTCGTCGGCATGCGTGCCGCGCACCTGTTGGCGCACGGTCGCCTCGGCCTCGGCCCCGACTTTCAGCACGTCGGTGTAGCCGAAGATGATGCCGTCGCCTCTCAGGATCTCCGCGGCCGCAGTAAGGGGACGCACTGTGGAGACGCCGGTGTTGAGGATGTAGAAGCGCCTCGGTCCGTACGCAGCCAGCGAGCGCACGATGTCCACGATGACGTCGCGCGCCGTCTCAAGTCGCAGGTGCGTGGAACCGGGGTACTCGACGAACGCGGGATAAAAGTTGTAGGTGATCGTCGGCGCCACGATGACGTTGGCGGCCTGCAGCACCCGCTCGCGGTAATAGGCGGCGAGTCGGGCGTCGTTGTCGAGGCGGAGGTGCGGCCCGTGCTCCTTGGCCTCGGCGCCAAGCGGGATCACGACCACCGCGTCCGGGGTGAGGACGCGCGCCGCCTCGAGCCACGTCAGGTCGGCGAGGACGATCCCACGCTGAGGGCCCTGAGACAGGGCGGCCGTCGCGTGGAGCATGAGAAGGGCGGGCAGGACGCGGTGGATGCGCATGAGAGCACTCGGGTTTTGGTCGCCCGAACATAACCTCTGCGCCCGGTCGCCGTCCGACGTCCCCGCCCCGCTTGCCCGCCCCCGGTCCCGGCGCGACACTATATGGTATTCCGCACGGCCCCCCGATCTGACTCTCGTCCCGCGCGCACGCGCGTGGAGGGTTGATGAGCGATCGCAGCCACCGAGGGCCGGGCGACGACCAGCGCGTCAGTCGCCGCGGATTCCTGACCACCGCCGCCACCAGCGCGGCCGCCGCGGCCGTGGTCGGCGCCGCCGTCCCCGCGGCCGCCGAGCCGATGCGCAAGGCCGACTCAGAGACGACGCACATCGTCCTCAACGTCAACGGCCGCAACTATCGCCTCGCCGTCGAGCCACGCGAGACGCTGATCGCCGTCCTGCGCGAGCGGATGGGGCTGATTGGCGCGAAGCCCGGCTGCGAACGCGGCGAGTGCGGCGCGTGCACGGTGCTCATCGACGGCACCACGCGCTACTCCTGCATGACGCTGGCGGTGGAGGCGCAGGGACGCGCCATCACCACCATCGAAGGCCTCGCGCAGGGCGAGGAGCTGAGCACGCTCCAGCAGGCCTTTATCCACGAAGATGGCTTCCAGTGCGGCTTCTGCACGCCGGGCCAGGTGATGGCCGCCGAGGGGCTGCTGCGCAAGAACGCCTCGCCCTCGATGGATGACATCCGGCTGGGAATGAGCGGCAACCTGTGCCGGTGCGGCGCCTACGGCCACATCTTCAAGGCCGTGCAGAAGGCCGCCGCTACGCGGAAGAGCGGAGGTGGCCTATGACAATGCGCGAACCGAACATCTACCGGACGGAGTCGCTGGACGCCTGGGAGGCGCTCGGCTACGCGCCGGACGTGAGCGACCTGCCGCCGTGGGACAAGACCACGATCGTCGGCGCCGGTGTGCCGCGCATTGACGGCCACGACCGCGTGAGCGGAACGGCCGTCTACACGCGCGACCTCGCCCTTCCTGGCATGCTGCACTGCGCGATCGTGCGGTCGCCGCACGCGCACGCGCGGGTGAAGCGCGTGGACATCAACGCCGCCAAGGCGATGCCCGGGGTGCATGCGATCCTCACCACGGACTCGCCCGAGGCGAAGATGCCGTGGATCCTCACCGGCCAAGGGCCGATGAGCCAGCTACTCGACCCGCACTGCCGCTACGAGGGCGAGGAAGTGGCCGCAGTGGCCGCCGACACCCCGCTGCAGGCGGCCGACGCGGCCCGGGCGATCGTGGTGGAATACGAGAAGCTCCCGATGGTCGTGGACTACGAGGCGGCGGTGAAGCCCGACGCACCGAAGGTGCACGAGCGGGGGAACCAGCTGGCACCGCCGCGCACCTCGCAGCGTGGCGACGTGGAGAAGGCGTTCGCGACGGCCGACGCGGTGGTGGAGCACACGTTCCACACGCCGTGCGAGCTTCACGTGCCGCTTGAAGTGCACTGCTCGGTGGCGCAGTGGGACAGCGGCAACCTGGCCGTCTGGGACAGCACGCAGGGCGTCTACGCGGTGCGCGACTCGCTCGCCGTCGCATTCAAGCTGCCGCTCTCCGCCGTGCGTGTCACGAGCCCATTCATGGGCGGCGGCTTCGGCGCGAAGCTCGAACTGGGCAAATACACGGTCATCGCCGCGGTGCTCGCGCGGCAGACCGGGCGCGCGGTGAAGTGCGCGCTGACGCGCGAAGAAAGCCTGCGCTGCGTCGGCAACCGGCCGGCGAACACGCTGAAGCTCAAGATCGGCGCGCGGAAGGACGGCACTCTGGTCGCGATCGACGGCAGCATTCTCGGCGCGATGGGAGCGTACCCGAGCGGCGCCACATCGAGCTACCTGATGCTCGACCTGTACACCTGCCCCAATGTGCGGATGGTGGACTCGTCCGTGCTGATCAACGCCGGACAGGCGCGCGCCTTCCGCGCCCCGGGCTATCCGCAGGCGGCGTGGGCGCTGGAACAGGTGATGGACGAACTCGCCGCGAAGCTGCGCATGGACCCCGTGGAGTTGCGGCTGAAGAACATCCCGACGGTGAGCCAGCTCCGTAACAACCAACCGTACACCTCCACCGGACTCGCCGACTGCCTGCGAAAGGGCGCCGAGCAGTTCGGGTGGGCGGAGGCGAGCAAGCGCCCGGCGTCCAAGGGGCATCTCCGCCGCGGCGTCGGGATCGCTGCGGGAATGTGGGGAAGCGGTGGCTCGCCAAGCGCGACAGCTATCGCCAAGCTGTACCCTGACGGCTCCGTCAACCTGAACTCCGGCGCGGCGGACATCGGCACGGGGACGAAGACCGTCTTCGCCCAAGTCGTGGCGGAGGAACTCGGCGTCCCGGTGGAGAAGGTGCGCATCGAGCACGCTGACACGGCGACCACACAGTATTCACCGAGCTCCGGCGGCAGCCAGACAATTCTGGTCAACACGCCAGCCGTGCGCGCGGCGGCGGCCGACGTGAAGAACCAGCTGCTCGCGCTCGCCGCCGAGGAGCTGAAGAAGGACGTCGCGTCGCTGAGCGTGAGCAAGGGCGCGATCGTCATCGCTGGGGAGGATCGTACGGTGCCGTTCGCGCAGTTGCGCAGTCTCGCCCAGCGGCAGCAGTTGGTGGGCGTGGGGCGGCGCGCACCACATCCGCCGGGCAAGGTGGCGCTCCCGTTCGCGGCGCACTTCGCGGAGGTGGAGGTGAACACGCGCACCGGGGAGGTGCGGGTGGTGCGCTTCGTCGCGGCACAGGATTCTGGGCGCGTGATGAACGCGCTGACGTTCGAGAACCAGGTGCTCGGCGGCGTCGCGATGGGGATCGGATTCGGCCTGACCGAGAACCGCGTGATGGACCGTGTGACGGGCAAGCTGGCCAGCGGGAGTTGGCACGACTACAAGGTGCCGACGGCGATGGATTTCCCCGTGGACTTCACGCTGGTGGCCGTGGATCCGCACGACAAGGAATGCAACTCGGTGGGATGCAAGGGACTCGGCGAGCCGGCGACGATTCCCGCCGCGGCGGCGATCGCCAACGCGGTGTGCGACGCCATCGGCGCGCGCGTGTACGACGCACCGATCACGCCAGCCTCGATCGTTGCGGCGCTGGCCAGCAAGGGAGGGCGCTGACATGCTCCCGACGTTTACCTATGTGAAGCCTGCTTCCATCGGCGAGGCGCTGCGTGAACTAGCGACGCCGGGGGCGCGCGCCCACGCGGGCGGAACCGACTTGCTCGGCTGCCTGCGCGATCGCGTCTTCACGGCGCAGAAGATCGTCAGCCTCAACGGCCTGTCGGAGCTGCACGGTGTTAGCGATTTGCAGAACGGAGGCCTGCGCATCGGCGCGCTGACCACGCTGGCCGAGCTTGCCGCGCATCCGGTGGTGCTGCAGCGGTTCACCGCGCTGGCGAAGGGCGCCGGGGCGGCCGCCAGTCCGCAGCTGCGAAACCAGGGCACCGTGGGCGGCAATCTCTGTCAGCGGCCGCGCTGTTGGTACTACCGCGGTGACTTCCCCTGCGCGCGGAAGGGCGGCGACACCTGCTTCGCCAAGGAAGGCGAGAACCAGCTGCACGCCATCCTTGGCGGCGACGTCTGCGTGATGGTGCATCCGTCGGACACCGCGCCCACGTTGATGGCACTCGACGCCTCGGTGCGCATCGTTGGCCCGCGCGGAGCGCGCACGGTGCCGCTCGACGCGTTCTTCGTGCTTCCTAGCAAGGACTACACGCGCGAGACGGTGGTCGAGCCGGATGAAATCGTGACCGAGATCATCCTGCCGTCTCCGCCAGCCGGCGCGGCCAGCACCTATCGCAAGCTGCGCGCGCGCGGCGCGTGGGATTTCGCGCTGAGCGGCGCGGCGGTGATGATCGCCCGCAAGGGGAAGACCATCCAGCAGGCGCGCGTGGTCCTCTCGGGCGTCGCGCCCGTGCCGTGGCGCGCTCCGGCGGCTGAGAAGGAGCTGGTCGGACACGAGCTGTCCGAAGGCGTGATCGCCCGCGCGGCGGAGAAGGCCACGGTTGGGGCGACGCCGCTGTCGGACAACGCGTACAAGGTGTCGTTGGCGCGCGGGGCGGCGATGGAAGCGCTGAGCGAACTGCGGGGGGCAGGCTAGCGAACGCCACGGCGATCGCGGACGCCGCCGCGGCGACTCGCCGAAGGCTACGCCGATCTTGAGGACTCGTTCCGGCGCCGCGGCGATTGCCGCGGCGCCGGTCGGCGAGTCAACTTTCCGACGTCCTCTCTCCAACTTTTGCCCTTCCGCACATCTGCCAATGAGACCCCTCCTCGCCTGTCTGCTGGCAGCCGCCCTCGCCGCCTGCCACCGCCCCGTCCCGCTGACCACGCCGAACCCCGGCTCCCTCGATGCCGTCGGTCCGGACAGCTTCACCGTGCGGTTCACCACGACGCGCGGCGCGTTCGACCTGAAGGTCCACCGCGACTGGTCGCCGCGCGGCGCGGACCGCATCCATTGGCTGGTCAGCAACCGCTACTACGACGGCGTGCGCTTCTTCCGCGCCGTCCCGAACTTCGTGGTCCAGTTCGGGATGCACGGCGACACGACGGTGAACCGCATGTGGAGGGACCGCCGGTTCGCCGACGACACCGTGAAGCGCGGCAACGTTCGCGGCACGCTCTCCTTCGCCACCGGCGGTGCGAACACCCGCACCACCCAACTGTTCATCAACCTGAAGGACAACCAGCGACTCGACGCGATGGGGTTCAGCGTCGTCGCGCAGGTGGTGGCCGGCATGGCGGTCGTGGATTCGCTCTATCAGGGGTACGGTGACGGCCCGCCGCGCGGGAAAGGGCCCGGCCAGGATCGCATCGCCAAGGAGGGTGAGGCCTACCTCGCGCGGGAGTTCCCGAAACTCGACAAGGTGCTCACCGCTCGGGTGGTGCAGCGCTGGCGATAGCGGTCGCGGCTGCTCCGTGTCCTCCGCGAGCGCCGTGGTAGATCGGTCACTGCCGAACTGATACCACGAAGTCACCGAGGACACGAAGGGTCACGAAGGAGACCTTGGTGGAAAGACGGCGCGCCACGCGGAGCTACGCGTGGCGCGCGCTGTTCCCCCAGGAAGTTGCCGTCCTCCGTGCCCTCCGTGGCCTCCTGTGAAGTAGTTGCCGTCCTCCGTGTCCTCCGTGTCTCCGTGGTGAAGCAGTTCCCGTCCCTCCTCACCGCGCGAAGAACTCTTTCGCGACGCGATCCGACTGGTCGTCGGACAGCTGCCCGAGTTCGCCGCGGTAGATCAGGTCATCGGCCTCGGTCCCGGTGGCCGCGTCGCCGAGCATCCCCTTCATCGTCGAGCGGAAGCGGTCGATGTCCTCCTCGAACAGCGCCACCGCCGCCTTGCCGATCTTGAGCTGCGGCACCTCGACGTCGAGCTTCTCGGCGTCGATCATGCAGACCCAGTTCTTCTGATACGGGGTCAGCTCCAGCGGCTCGGGATCCTCGGCGAGTGAGGCGTTGGTCTTCACCACGCGGCCGCTGATCGGCGAGTTGAACTGCACGCGACGCTTCTTCTGCTTCACCACGAACAGCGGCTGCCCGACCTTGACGGTCATTCCGATGGGCGGGAACTCCACGGCGTCCACTTGGCCAATGAGCTTCTTGGCGAAGTCGTCCATCCCGATCTTGGCCGCCCCTTCCTGCGACAGGGAGACCCACGTGTGCCCCGGCGAGATGAACACGCCGCCCGGGATCGAGAACTCGCCACGGCGCACACGGTCGGCCTCGGGGAGATGCGTCACGTGCACCGTCGGCTTGAGCAGGCGGGTGATGCGGTCCTGGCGCCGGATCAGCGTCTTCTTCACGAAGGCGAGCAGCTCGTCCTCGGTGAACGGCTTTTGCACATAGTCGGTGGCGCCGAACTTCATGCACTCGACCGCCGTCTCGACCGTCGCAAAGCCGGTGATGACGATGACGTCGATGTCCGGCCGCATGTGCTTGACCGCCTTCACGACGTCGACGCCGTCCATGGCCGGCATCTTCAAGTCCGTGAAGACGAAATCATAGTGATGCGTCTGGACGAGGCCGAGCGCCTCCTGGCCGGTCTGGACGGTGTCCACGGCGTATCCGTCGAGGACGAGAATCTTGCGGAACGAGTCGAGGATCACGTCCTCGTCGTCCACGCACAGGATGCGGGCGACGGGATCCTTGACCTCGGCGCGCTTGAGCGTCTTCGCCTCGCGCGAGACGTCGAGCCGGAGGGAGACGGCCAACGCCTCCTCACGCTCGCGCCGTCTGGCTTTCTCTTGCAGTGACTTCGTGGCCGCGCGCACGCCCAGGTCGGCCAGGACGAAGAGCACAACGGAGACGAGCAGGATCAGCGGTACCATAACGACCAGTCCTCAATCGAGTTGGAATGGCAACTACATCCGGTCAGAACTGCACGCGGTCAGATGCTGCAAATCGTACTGCAACTCGGATGGGAGCACGCGGTACAGCCACCCTTCGAAATACGGGTCGCGCTCCAATCCGCCAGGCGTTGCCACCACCGCCGCGTTCACTTCCACCACCTGACCGCTCACGGGACAGAGCAAGACGTGCTCCAGCCCGTCCGCGGCCTTCAACGTCGCGCAACTGCTTCCCTGCACCAGCTCCTCCCCCACCGCGGCCAGCGTCAGCGCCTGTACACTGTCCACGGTCCGCAGGAAGAGGTCGGTCACCCCCACCTTTGCCGAGCCGTCGCGCTCCTGCATCAGCCACGACGCGTAGCCCAGCCGGTAGTACGATGGCGGCGGCGGCACCCACGCGATGGAGTCGGGACGCGCATCGCGCGACGAGGCCTCCGCCTCGGCCTGCAGGCGCGCATAGACCAGCCCGCGGCGCACCGAGGCGATGAGCTCGTCGGAGGTGAACGGCTTCGGGATGAAGTCGATCGCGCCGGCGCCCAGCGCGCGCACCGCGTTCTGCACGGTGGACATCCCGGTGGTCAGGATCACGGGCGTCGGGATGCGCCGCCGCCGCAAGTCGGTGAGGAAGGCGAACCCGTCCACGTCGGCCATCATCACGTCGCTGATGATCAGCCGGTATCCCGTGCGCAGGACGCGCCCCATGCCCTCGGCGGCGTCGACGGCGCAGTCCACGGTGAGGCCGTCGGCCGAGCAGACGCGCTGCACGGCGTGGGTGATCACGGTCTCGTCGTCGACGACGAGGATGTCACGCGTCGGCTTCATGGCTCCACCGGAATGCGAATGATGAACGTCGTGCCCACCCCGACTTCGCTCTCCACCGAGATCGAGCCGTTGTGGTTGTCAATGATGCCCCAGATGACGGCCAGGCCGAGGCCGTTCCCTTTCTGCCCCTTGGTGGAGTAGAACGGCTCGAAGATGCGCGGGATCTCCTCGTGCGCGATGCCGGAGCCCGTGTCGCGCACCCGGATCTCGATGAAGTCCTTGTCGCCGCCCTTCTCGAGGTCGGTCCAGCGCTGCCACGTGCAGGCGCGATTGGTGCAGCCCTCGACGAAGCCCTTGCCGGGCACCTCGAACTGGAACGTCGCGGCCCCGCACTCCGGGCACGGCGCGCCATGCACATTCAACGAGGACGAGCATTCCGGGCAGGTGACCTCGACGTGCATCCCCGGCTCGGGGGCAATGCCGAACTGGTGCCGCGCCATGCCGTACATCGGGTCGCGGTAGATGAACCCCTCGCTCCCTTCGGAGCGCGCGCGCACGCGGATGGACGGCTTGTTGTCGATGCGCACTTCGGCGTTGATCAGGCTGTGGCGCTTGGGGCACTGCGCCTTCTTGACCTGCGTGATGCCGATGGGCGACAGCTTGAGCCGCGAGGTGGCGACGGTGATCGTTCCGCCGCCGCCGTCGGGGCCGATGGCGTCGGACGCGTTGACGAACAGGTTGATGAACACCTGCTGCATCTGGTTGGCGTCCACGGTGACCGGCGGCACGTCGGCGTCGAGCGCCTGCACCAGCTTGACGTGGTTGAGCTGCAGCTGGTTCTCGACGACGCTTGCCGCGCGGGCGATGATCTCGTTGATCGCGGCCTGCCCCTTCTTGGGCACCGATTGGCGCGCGAAGTCGAGGAGGCTCTTCACGATCTCGCGGCACCGAATGGTCTCGCGGACAATGACCTTCAGGTCCTCCTGCACCTCTGGCTGGTCCTTCGTCCGCTTCTGCAGGAAGGAGCTGTACGTCAATACCCCGGTCAGCGGGTTGTTGATCTCGTGCGCCACACCGGCGGCGAGGCGGCCGAGGGAGGCCAGCTTGTCGGACTGGACGAGCTGGAGGCGGGCCTCGGAGAGCCGCTGGGTCATGTTGTTGAACGAGCGCGCCAGCATGCCGAGCTCGTCATCGCGCACCTCGGGGATCACGTAGCTCAGGTCGCCGCCGGCGACGTGGCGCGTCCCCTCGGCGAGCCGCTGCACAGGCAGCGTCACCCAGCGCCGCACGAGGAGGCCGATGAGCACGCTCAAGGTGATGAACGAGGCAAGAGCGAGCATTCCCACCTCCACCTGCCCCTGGCGAATCGCCTTGTCCACCTCAGTCAGCGGCAGGGTCACATCGAGCACGCCCAGCACCTTCTGCGCCCGCGGGTGGTAGTGGCACGAGGCCGACGAGCAGGTGAGGGTGTTGTAGATGGGGTTGATGATGCCGAGGAGCCGCTGGGAATCGGGGTGCACGCGGTAGACGCGAGTCCGCTGGGCGATGTCCACGTGCTCCAGCGGCTCGTCGGCCTTGTGGCAGAGCGTGCACGCCTCGGCGTTCTTGTCGAGCGACCGGCCGATCTCGGCGCTGTCGGACGAGTAGATGACCTCGCCGGTCTTGTTCATCACGCGGATGCGCTGGATGCTCGGATCCTGCCCGATGCGCCGCACGGTCTCGGAGATGCGATCCCGCTGGTTGAGGAGCATGTCGAACTCGGTGCTCGACTTCACCGCCTCACTCAGCTGGTTGGCATGCCGCTCGACCTCCGCCAGCAGCGCCCGGTTGTCCGAGCGGCTGCTGACGAGGGCGAAGATCGCAATCGTGACGAGGGCAACCGCCCCCACGGCGACGGTGAGCTTCAGTCCGAGCGTCCGCCACGGCTTCATGGTCAACCTTTTCTCGGTGCGCGCGGCACCGCCTTGCCCGGCTTGTGGGCCGGCCACGCCTTGTCGTCATGACAGCTGGCGCAGACGGGCTTGGCGCGGAACGTCTTGTCGTCGTGGCAGCTCTCGCACTCGAAGTCCTTGTGCTGCTCGTCGAGCTGGAGGCCGGCGCGGGCGTGGTCGAAGGTCTTCTGCCACCCCTTGTGGCAGCTCTCGCAGTCCGTGGCCAGCGACCGGTAGGCCCCGGTGCCCTTGTGGCACGAGCGGCAGTCGAGCCGGGCGTGGAAGCGGTTCAGCGTGAAGCCGGTGCGCCGGCCGTGGTCAAAGGCGAGCGCGCGCGACGGCATCCCCTTGTGGCACGTGCCGCACGCGTCGGTCGTGTGGCAGTTGGCGCACCGTTCGTGCGCCTGGTCCTCGGTGAGCCCGGCGCGGGTCTGGCGGGTGAGCACCGGCTGGGCGGCAGCGACCCGCTTGCGATCGTGGCACGCGCCGCATGACTCCTGCACGTGGCAGTCGGCGCAGGCCAGGGCGAAGCGGTCGGTGTGGTCCTTGTGGAAGAACGTGACCGACTTACCCTGCGTGGCCTTGGTCTCGTACACGATGCGCTCTGGCGCGGCGACCTTCTTCCTGGCCGGGGCCGGGGCGGCGCCCTCCTTGATATGGCAGGTGCTGCAGCCGCCGGTGGGGTTCCACTCGCGGTGGCACTCGATGCACTGGCGGTGCATCGCGGCCTTGAGGTCGGGCTTGCCCAGCTCGCCGCGGGCGCGCGAGACGGCGTGGCAGTTCTTGCACTTCTGGATCGGACGCGCCTGATCGTAGTGGTGGCAGCCGCTGCACCCGTTGGCGGCGGACATATGCGCGTGCTCGCGGTGCGAGAACTTCACCGGCCCGTACGTCTTGCCCGGCGTGCCGAGGGTGATGACGGGCGGCGCTTCATCCACCGCGTGGTAGCCCTGCACCTTCAGGCGCGGGCAGGCGGACAGCGACGGGTTGTTCCTGGTGGGCGTCGGCGACGTGTGACAGGCGCGGCAGTCGAGCGACGCGCCGGCGGCGCGCGACGCCGGACGCGCCTGCGCGACGGCGCTGGCGCCCGCGGTCAACAGGAGCAGTCCGACGGAGGCGATGCGTGTCATGGCCTTATCCCCGGACGGAGTATTTCGAGGCGGGCATCAGCGTGCGGTCGGGCAGGCCGATGACCGGGAAGTTGAGCACGATCACCCGGTAGAGCAGCACCAGGATCGCGATGAAGCCCACGGTCACCGAGATCTCGCCGATCGACGGGAAGTAGGCCTCGGTGGCGTACGGCGGCGTGTAGGCGACGACGAAGTTGTTGATCCGGTTGAGGAGCACCCCGCCCACCACGAGCGCCGCGGCGACGAACAGGAGCAGCGGGGACTTCTGCACCGACCTCGTCATGAACATGCGCAGCGGCACGACGATGCCGAACAGGATCTCGACCACGTACATCACGCTCTCGACGGTGACGGTCTTGAGGTGGACGAACGCCTCACGGATGAACAGGTCGCCGAGCTTGAACGCGAGATAGATGCCGAGCAGTGGCACGACCATCCGTCCGAGGCGCCCGAGCACGGGCATCTCCGGTTTCAGGCCGAACGACCGCGAGGCGATCAGCGACTCAAAGATCACCATCGGGAAGCCGACGGCGACGGCGGAGAGGAGGAAGAGCAGCGGCAGGATGGGCGTCTGCCAGAGCGGATGCATCTTGGGGCCGGCGATGATCATCAGCGTCCCCAGCGATGACTGATGCAGCGTGGACAGCACGACGCCCATGATGATGAACACGAACATCGTGCGGTCGAGCGTGCGGTCGAGCAGGCGCAGCAGGCGATCCACCGGGGCGTTGAGCCCGGCCAGCGGGCCGGGGAGGTTCACCCGGCCGATGAAGCGCTCCGTCACGATGGGGAGGAACTCGATGTAGAGGACGGTCATGTAGATCATGACGCACATGCCGACCTCGAACAGCGCCGAACTCCCGTTCCACATGATGAGCGGGTGCCAGATGTAGTAGTACCGGCCGATGTCAATCGAGACGCCGACCGCGACCATCGTGTAGCCGAGCATCGCGGTCAGGAGCGCCGGACGCACCACCACGTGATAGGCCTCGCGATGCATCACGTGGCCGAGCGCGGCGGTGGTGAAGCCCCCGGCGGCGAGGGCGACGCCGGCGGCGACGTCGATGCCGATCCAGATGCCCCACGGGTACTGGTTGTTGAGGTTCGTCACCGCGCCGATGCCGAACAGGAAGCGCCCGGCCAGCCAGGCCAGCCCGTTGGCGGCGAGCAGGAGCAGGACGATCACGCCGGGGGTCAGGAACTTCCTGTCCAGCGGCTGGGGTCGCATGTAGTGGCTCACAGGAGCTCAACCTCGTCGTCGTGCTTGTGACGGGTGGTCCACATGACCGCCCCGAGCAGCGCGTAGAGCGAGACGGGGGGAACGAAGTAGGCGAAGATGCCGTGCTGAATGCTCTCCGAGACGCCGGGCGCGGGATCCTGCGCAAGCTTCGGGAAGGCCAACTCCTCAAACTTCCGGTCGGCCAGGTACATCCAGCTCGTGCCGCCGACCTCACGCTCGCCGTAGATGTGGTCGAGATAGCGGTCGGGATTGCGGCGGATCTTGTCGCGGGCGACGCGCACCAGCTCCTCGCGCGGGCCGAAGGTGAGCGCCTCCACCGGGCAGGCTTCCACGCACCCGGGGAGCTTGCCCTCCTTCCGGCGGTCGGTGCAGAAGTCGCACTTCATGATCCGCGGCTGGATCGCCTTGTGGTATTCGAACGCTGGGATCTGGAACGGGCAGGCCACCATGCAGTAGCGGCAGCCGATGCACATGTCGGTGTCCCAGAGCACGGCGCCGTCGGCCTGCTTGGAGATGGCGCCCACGATGCACGCCGAGACGCAGGCCGGATGGTCGCAGTGCATGCACTGCACCTTGACCGTGGTCGGCAGGTCGGGGCGCGCAGGATGGTCGTACTTGTTGACGACGGTGAGCGCCGTCTCGTCCGGGCGCCGCATCTCCTGCATCGGCGCGGCATCTTCGTACGTCTCCAGCGGCGGCGTCGGCATGTCGTGCGCGATCTTGCACGCCCACTCGCAGTTGCGGCAGCCGATGCACACGGTGGTATCGACGAGCACCCCGAGGCGGTCGGGAGAAAGAATGTTCGCAGGACCGGCCTGCGCGACGCGCGGCGTCAACCCCGCGGCGGCGGCGGTAATGGCGGTGCCGGCCTTCAGGAAGGACCGGCGGCTTGGCGATTTCATCGCGTACCCTCGCAACTGTATCCGAGGGGGGCATGCACACCATACGACTGGGGCGCGGCATCGCCTATCCTGACTGGGACTACGCGGTGTAGGGATTTGCCAAGGCGCGCGCGTGGGTGGAGGGATGTCCGGCGAGTTGCCGATGGGGTAAATGCGGTGCGCGCGACTCCCATTTCTCCCTGAGCGTGAGTGGCGCGTCACCGATCACGAGGACGCGCCTAACGCCGCCGTGTCGGGCTTTCTCTCTTGGAATGCAGGGCAATATCTCGCTCGCCCGTGCCCCGTTTTCCACCCCGGCACCGGGCGTCGGCGCACCGGGGCCAACGGGCGGCTGATCATCGTTCTCAACAGCGCGTGCGTAACAGGAGGGTGCGCCGCCGCCGCTGGCGCCGCAGATTCGTGGGTCGCCAGCCGGTGTCTCGCGTTCCTCTATCGGGAGTTTGACATGTCGCTTGCCGCTTCGTTTCGCGCCGCGGTGCTCTTGCTGTTCGTCGCTGGCGTGTCGCGCGCGCAGGACGACGCCGCGCTCGTCGCCAAGGCGCGCGCCATCCACGCTAAGGCGTTGAAGATCGACACGCACGTGGACTTCAACTCGGCCACGATGGCGGGATCGCCGCCCAACTACGCCACGGGGCTGGCGCGCACGCAGGTCGACCTGCCGAAGATGGAGCAGGACGGACTCGACGCGGTCTTCTTCAGCATCTACGTCGGCCAGCGGCAGGACTTCAGCGACTCCGCGTACGCGGCGATGAAAGCGGCGAACCTGCGCGCCTTCGACGCGGTGCACGCGCTCGCGGCGCGGGTGGCCCCCGACCGCATCGCGATCGCGTACACGGCCGCCGACGTGCGGCGCATTCACGCGTCGGGCAAGAAGGTGGCGCTGATGGGGGTTGAAAACGCGTACGGCGTCGGCAGCGATATCAGCAGCGTACAGCTCTTCTTTGACCGCGGCGCCCGGTACATCTCGCTCGCGCACAATGGCCACAACCAGCTCTCCGATTCGAACACCGGCGAGGGCGACGGCGTCTGGAAATGGAATGGCCTCAGCCCGCTCGGCCGCCTGGTGGTGGCCGAGGCGAACCGGCTGGGGATCATGATGGACATTTCGCACCCATCAAAGGCGAGCAACCTGCAGGTGATGGCGCTGTCCAAGGCGCCGGTGATTGCGAGCCACTCCAGCGTGCGCGCGCTCTGCGACCACAGCCGCAACCTGGACGACGAGCAGCTCCTCGCGCTAAAGAAGAACGGGGGCGTGGCGCAGATGGTGGCGTTCAGCGGCTACGTGAAGAAGACGCCGCCCGACTCACCCGAGCGTGCCGCGGCGATCGCGGCGCTGCGGCAGGAGCTTGGACTCGGCGCGCGGGGCGGGGCCGGCGCTCGGCCCGCCGGCGGGCCGCCCGCCGATTCCGTGATGGCCGTCTACCGCCAGCGCCTCGCCGCGATCGACGCCAAGTTCCCGCCGCCGCCGCGCGCGACGGTGAAGGACTTCGTGGATCACATCGACTACGCGGTCAAGCTGATCGGCATTGACCACGTCGGCATCTCGTCCGACTTCGACGGCGGCGGCGGCGTGGTGGGATTCAACAACGCCAGCGAGTCGATCAACGTGACCATCGAGCTGGTGCGCCGCGGCTACAGCGAGCGGGACATCATCAAGCTGTGGGGCGGGAACCTGCTGCGCGTGATGGAAGCGGTTGAGCGGGTGGCGAAGCGATAATCTGAGGCACGGGAACGGGCACGGTGGGGGGTACGGGAACCCCACTGTGCCCGTCTCCGTGCTCCCTATCTGAGGAAGGGCTTGAGCGCCTCACTCAAGTCCGGCTTGCCGACTTCCTGCAGCTCGTAGCGCACCCGCACCGTCGGCTGCTTGATCGTGACCAGTCGCGTGAGGTCGATGGGCGTGCCGATGATCACGGCGTCGCACGGCACGGCCGCGATCGTCGCTTCCAGGTCGCGCACCTGCTGCTCGCCGTACCCCATCGCCGGCAGCAGCGCCCCGATCTTCGGGTACTTCGCGAACGTCTCTGCGATCGTCCCCACGATCCACGGTCGCGGGTCGATCACCTCGGCTGCACCGAACCGGTCGGCGGCCAGCACACCCGCGCCGAAGCGCATCTCGCCGTGTGTCAGCGTGGGGCCGTCCTCCACGACGAGGACGCGCTTGCCCGCGATCCGATCGGCGTGGTCCACGGAGATCGGCGAGGCCGCCTCGATGATCGTCGCCCGCGCGTTGCGCCGGCGGATGTTCTGCCGCAGGGTGGCGATCGCGCCCGCCTCCGCTGCGTCGACCTTGTTGATGATCACGACGTCGGCGAGCCGCAGGTTGGTCTCGCTGGGGTGGTACGAGAGCTCGTGGCCGACGCGCAGGGGATCGGCGACGACGATGTGGAGATCAGGCTTGTAGAATGGCGTGTCGTTGTTGCCGCCGTCCCAGAGAATGACGTCGGCCTCCTCCTGCGCCTGCGCCAGGATGTCGCCAAAGTCCACGCCGGCGTAGATGACCGTGCCGTTCACGATGTGCGGCTCGTACTCCTCGATCTCCTCGATGGTGCACTCGTGTTTCCGTAGGTCCTCAATTGCCGCAAACCGCTGGACGCGCTGCCGCTCGAGGTCGCCGTAGGGCATCGGATGCCGAATGGCCGCGACCTTGAGCCCGGCGTCGCGCAGCAGGCTGGCGATGCGGCGCGTCGTCTGGCTCTTACCCGCCCCCGTGCGCACGGCGCAGACGGAGATCACCGGCTTGGTGCTCTTGAGCATCGTGGGCGTGGCGCCGAGCAGCTTGAACGACGCGCCGGCCGTGTTGACGAGCGAGCCGCGCTCCATCACGTGGGCGTACGGCACGTCGCTGTAGGAAAAGACGACTTCGTCGATCCGCTCCGTCGCGATGACCGCGGCAAGGTCCGCCTCGGGGAGGATCGGGATGCCCTGCGGATAGAGCGGCCCAGCGAGCGACGCCGGATAGCGCCGGCCGTCAATATTCGGAATCTGGGTCGCGGTGAACGCGATGACGTCGTAGCGCGGGTCCGCGCGGTAAACGACGTTGAAGTTGTGGAAGTCGCGTCCCGCGGCACCCATGATGATGGTGCGAATGCGCTGCATGTGCCCACTCGTCTGAAGAGACCAGTGCGCCGGGGCGAGCCGCCTAGAGAAGATGGCGCGGGAAGCAGGCAAATCCAAGCGACGTCGCGCCAAGGCACACGGCAGGGCGGCGGTTCAGGGGCATCCGTGCTATTCTGAAGTTGCCCCACCCCCTGCCCCACCCCCTGCACCACACCCTGCTCCCAACACCCTGCACCCCACTCTGCTCCCTGTTCCCTGCACCTCAGGATGCCTCTTTTCCCCCGCCACGACGCCGATCTAATCCGCGGCGAACCCCCCATCCGGGCCATCATGCCGTACCTGATGCCCGGGCGGAACGAGTCGGTCGTGTACGCGGACTCGGTCTTCCACATCGAGGCGGCGCGCGGCTGGCTGAAGACGTACAACCGCACGCACGAGCACCACGCCACGCTCTTTCACGTGCTCGCCTACGCGGTGGCGCAGGCGCTGCACGCGCGCCCGGAGCTCAATCGCTTCGTGTCGGGCGGGCGGCTGTACCAGCGGCGCGGCGTGCAGATCTCGTTCGTCGTCAAGAAAGAACTCCGCGACGACGGCCGATCCACGACAATCAAGCTCGACTGCCCGGCAAGCGAACCGTTCGCGGCCTTCGCCGCGCGCGTCGTGCGCGCCATCCACGACGCGCAGTCCACGGAGCGGGCGGTGGACCACGAGAGTGCGTTGATCATGCGACTGCCCGGGCCGCTGGTGCGCGCGCTCGTCGCCGTGGCGCGCCTGCTCGACCACTGGAACCTCTTTCCGCGCTTCATGACCGACCCGGACCCGATGTTCGCGAGCATATTCCTCGCCAACCTCGGCTCGGTCGGGATCAGCGACGCGTACCACCACCTGTACGAGTACGGCACCTGCTCGCTCTTCGGCGCTGTTTCCGCGCCGGCGTATCACCCGTTCGTTGAGGGGACGTCGGTGGTCGCGCGACAGGGGCTGCGCGTCCGCTGGACCTTTGACGAGCGCATCCACGACGCGTTCTACAGCGCGCGCTCGCTGGGGCTCGTGCGCGACATCCTCGAGGCGCCGGCGGTTCATCTTGGCGCGCCGGAAGGCGACCCCGCCTATCGCCCCGGCGCGTCCTGACTACCGCGGCGTGATCCGCGCCGCGAATCCGCCGCCCGACGCGAGATGCAGCGTCAGGCGATCGGCCGCCGAGATGTCGCGCACCTCGCGCACGTAGTCCACCCCCGCGCGGTCGGCGTTCGGGCCGTCGCGGAAGAGCTCGAGTGAGAAGCTCCCTGCGCCGAGGAACGACAGGTCGAGTGGAACCTCGCGCGCCGACCAGTTCGTCAGCCCGCCGACGTACCACGTGCTTCCCGACCGGCGCGCCGTGACGATGACCTCGCCCACCTTGGCCTGCAGCACGCGCGTCTCGTCCCACACCGTGGGCACCTTCGCCAGAAACGCCAGACTCTCCGGCTCCTTGCGGTAGTTCGACGGCGAGTCGGCAAGCATCTGCAGCGGACTCTCGTACACGACGTACATCGCCAGCTGATGACAGCGTGTTCCCTGACTCCCGGGACGGTTGAAGACGGGCTTGAAGTCGGTCTTGGTGGAGTTGATCATCGCGCCGGGCGTGTAGTCCACCGGCCCGGCCAGCATCCGCATGAACGGGAACGTCACCGCGTTGCCCGGCGACGCGAGGTCGCTCCATTTGCTCTGCTCGAGCCCCAGCACGCCCTCGCTGGTGACGACGTGGGGATAGGTGCGGTAGAGCCCGGTCGGTTTGTATGACCCGTGGAAGTCCACGAGCAGGCGCCGTTTGGCCGCCTCCTGCGCGACGCGCTCGTAGAAGTTGACCATCCACTGGTCCTCGCGCTGCATGAAGTCCACCTTGATCCCCTTCACGCCCCACGCCGCGAACTGGTCGAGCGCCGGTTGCATCTGCAGGTCGAGCGTCTTCCAGATCACCCACATCACGAGCCCGACGTTCTTTGCCTTGGCGTGCGCGGCGATCACCGGCATATCAATGGCCGGCACGGTCTTCAGCAGGTCGCCGAGGGGATACCATCCCTCGTCGAGGATGATGTACGGGATGCCGTGCTCGGCGGCGAAGTCGATGTAGTGCTTGTACGTCTCGGTGTTCACGCCGGCGCGGAACGGGACGCCGTAGACGTTGTTGGCGTTCCACCAGTCCCAGGCGACGAGCCCGGGCCGGATCCACGACGTGTCGGTGAGCTTCGACTCCGAGGCCAGCCGATAGACGATGTCGGTCTCGAGCAGCGTCTCGTCACGCTCGGCGAGCACGAGCACGCGCCACGGGAACTCGCGCGTCCCGCGCGTGCGGGCGATGAAGGTCTCGCGCTCGGTCACCAGCTCGTCGCGATCGCGTCGCAGCTGCACCGCCTTGGGATACGCCGGGAAAAGCCCGCGCAGGGTGCGGCCATCCGCTGAGCCCGTGAGGTCCATGCCCGGGTAGTCGAACAGGTCGGCCTCGGTGAGCACCGCCTTCATGCCGCCGGGGAGGACAACCATCGCCGGCAAGCCGGAGAACCGCGTGCCGATTTCGCTGATCTTCACCTGCTTGTACTGCCGTTCCTGGTGCGACTGGAAACTTGTCTCCTCGGGGAAGTACACGAGGTGGTCGTCGGTGAAGCGAAGCGTCGCCTCTTCAGCGGCGATGGTGAGTTCCCCCGACCGCGCGGTCGCCCAGCGGTAAGCCACGCCGTCGTCGTAGGCGCGCACGACGAGCGCGTAGTCGCCGCGAAAGTCGATGCGGCGTTCATTGAACCGGTCGCGCACCTCGGCGCGTTTCACGCGCACCACGGGGCGCAGGATCTCGTCCACGGCGCGCGTGCGCGTGGACTTCACCGTGGGGCGCGCGCCGAGCACTTCGCCGGTGGAGAGCGTGAGGGCAAGGCGCGACGGCTCGACCACGACCTGGCCGCGCAGAGCCACCGACCACGAAAGCTGCTCGCCGAGCCCGATCGTTACCGTAAGTGCGCCCGATGGCGAGCTGACGGTGAGCGGCTGCCCCCGTCCGCCCTGCCCGTCGGCTGATGCGACGGCGGCAAATAGGCCGGCGATGATGACTCTCGAAAGCACTCGACGCATTTGCACTCCCCTGTCCCGTGCACCCCACTGTGCCCGTTCCCCTGCACCCCACCGTGCCCGTTCCCCTGCCCCCCACTGTGCCCGTTCCCCTGCACCACTCAAACCTCGCCTCGCAACGCACCCCCGGCCAGCGGACCCGCCGCCGGACGCGTACAATTACGACCTCATCGCCATCCACCCTACGGGGCACCCTATGCGCATCCGGCTCGCATTCCTGCTCGTCGCCGCCGCGGCCACGCTGCAGGCGCAGACGCTCGACTCCGCCGCCACGGCCAACATGAAGTGGCGCACGGTCGGTCCAGCCAACTTCATGGGCCGTCTGTCCGACGTCGTCGGCATTCCCGGTCCCAGCAAGACGCTGTTCATCACCGCTTCCGCGGGCGGCGTCTGGAAGACCACGAACAACGGCTTTACCTGGCGACCGACCTTTGACGACAAGCGTGTCGCGTCGCTGGGCCCCATCACCATCGCGCCGTCCGACACCCAGCAGGTCTGGGTCGGGACCGGCGAACCCAACTCCCGCAACTCCATTGAGCCCGGAGGCGGTGTCTACAAGAGCACCGACGGCGGCATCACCTGGAAGCTGATGGGACTCGAGAAGACACAGCACATCGGGCGCATCGCGGTGGACCCGCGCAACCCGAACGTCGTCTGGGTGGCTGCGCTGGGCGCGGCCTGGTCGAGCAATCCGGATCGCGGGCTCTACAAGACCGCCGACGGCGGCGCCACCTGGCAGCAGGTGAAGCTCATCAGCGACAAAGCCGGGTTCGTTGATGTGGACATCGACCCCAAGAACCCCGACGTGATGTACGCCGCGTCGTACGAGCGCGTGCGCAGCCCCTATTCGCTCAAGAGCGGCGGCCCGGGCTCGGCGCTCTGGAAGAGCACCGACGCCGGCAAGACGTGGACGGAGGTCACCGGCAACGGCTTCCCGACCGGCCCGAAGGGGCGCATTGAGATCGCCATCGCGCGCAGCAACACTGACATCGTCTATGCGATGGTCGAAGCGGCGACGCCCGGCAAGGACGGCAAGTACGTCGCCGAGCGAAACCCGCCGGCGAACGGGCTGTACCGGTCGGCGGACGGCGGCAAGACGTGGGTGAAGACGAACAACGCCAACGTGCGCCCGTTCTACTACTCACAGGTGGCCGTCGATCCCAGGAACCCTGATCGCGTCTACTTCTCGTCCACGCAGCTGCTGGTGTCGGACGACGGCGGCAAGACGTCGCGTGTCGCCGCGCAGGGCGTGCACGTGGACGACCACGGCACCTGGATCGACCCCAATGATCCAGAGCGCATCGCCCTCGCCAACGACGGCGGCGTCGCGTTCTCGTTCGACAAGGGGGGCAACTGGCTTCAGGGGCAGAACATCCCCATCGCCCAGTTCTATGAGGTGAGCTACGACATGGCGGTGCCGTACACGGTCTGCGCCGGCGCGCAGGACAACGGCACCTGGTGCGGCCCCAGCCGCCGCAAGAGCGGCGGCGTGAACAACGCCTACTGGTACACGATCAACGGCGGCGACGGCTTCTACACCGACCAGGACCCGACGAATCCGAACATCAAGTTCGGCGAGTCGCAGGGCGGCAACGTCTCGCGCGTCAACGTCGCGACCGGCGAGCGCACGGCGCTGCGCAAGCCGGGGTGGCAGGACCAGTACAGGAAGTGGGAGGACTCGATCGCCATCGTCCGTGGCGACCTGTCCAAGCCGGCCACCAAGGAGATGCAGAAGGCGCTGGACGCGCTGAAGGCGAAGCAGAAGCAGGACTCGCTCGACCTCGCGATGCGTTACAACTGGAACTCGCCGTTCTTCCTCTCGCCGCACAACCCGCGGAACTTCTACTTCGCGGGCAACCGCGTGCTGAAGAGCACCAAACAGGGCGACGACCTGTTCATCATTTCGCCCGACCTGTCAAAGAAGCTGTGGGCGAAGATAGACACGTCGATGAACCTCACCGGCGGCATCACGCTCGACGCGACCGGCGCGGAGACGTACAGCACCATCACGACGCTGGCCGAGTCGTACGTGAAGGCCGGCCTGCTGTATGCGGGCACCGATGATGGCAACGTGTGGAAGACCGAGGGTGGCGACCGGAACTGGGTGCAGCTCAAGGGCCCGTTCCCCGGCTTGCCGCACAACGAGGTGTATGTGGCGCGCATCGAGCCGTCGCACTTCGACACCCTGACGTTCTACGTGGTCTTCGACAACCACCGCAACGGCGACTTCACGCCGTACGCGTACGTCACCAATGATGGCGGCAAGTCGTTCCGCTCAATCGTCGCCAACCTGCCCAAGGACATGCCGGGGGACTACCTGCGCGTCGTGCGCGAGGACGCGGTGAACCCCAACCTGCTGTTCATGGGGTCGTCGGTGGCGGTGTACGTGTCCATCGACAAGGGCGCGTCGTGGTCACGCTTCATGAGCGGGATGCCGACGGTGCCGATCTACGACCTGAAGATCCATCCGCGCGACCGCGAGCTCATCGCGGCGACGCACGGGCGCGGCATCTGGATTGTGGACATCACGCCGCTGCAACAGGTGAACACGGCGGTACTTGCCGCCGACGCGCACCTGTTCGCGCCGCGCACCGCCTATCAGTGGGGCGAGGCGCCGGCGCTGCTGGCAAGCGGCAATGGCAATGCGCAACTGTACTTCCAGGTGCCGAGCCCGCCGTACGGCGCCGACCTCTGGTACCGCGTGGGCGCGGGCGGCGGCTCGCCGCGCATCATCGTCACCTCGGCGGCCGGCGACACCCTGGCCAATCTCGCCGGCACGGCGGGCGCGGGCCTGCAGACGGTGACGTGGAACTTCCGCGGACGCGCGCCGGTGGTGGCGGCCGCGCCGCTGTCGCCATCGGAACGGCGCGATTCGGTGCTCCGCGCCACGCGCGCGCCGGCGGTGCTCGACTCGCTGACGAAGGCGGGGTACGACAGCGCCGCCATCGCGCGCGCCAAGCAGATCCTGAATCCGCCCGCCGGTGGCTTCGGCGGACGCGGCGGTGGTGGTGGCGGCGGCGGTGGAGCAGCCGGCCGCACGGGCATCGGCTGCGAACGTCCGCTGACGCAGTGGGACGCCTTCTGCGCGCGTCCGGGCGAGGGTTCGGCAGCGCGCAGCGGCCTCGCCGCGGATCCGGCCGCGGCGGCTGGTCCGCAGCGCGGCCCAGAACCAGAGAGCGTGCGCCGCATCTTCGACATCATCGGCCTCAAGATGCCGGCCGGCGGACGTGGCGGCTTTGGTGGCTTCGGTGGCTTCGCCGCCGAACAGGGGACGGGCACGTACCTCGTGACCCTGAAGGTGGGCGACAAGACGTACAAGCAGGTCCTCAAGATCGAGCGGGTGAGCGGCGGCGATGGTGGCGGCGGCTTCCCGTTCGGCGAGGATGATCGCTGAGTCGAAGCATCAGAACAGGCGAGGGGCGGCCGCGATGGCCGCCCCTCGTTCGTTTCCGCGGGTGAAGCCCGCCCCTTAGCCCCCCTGCGCCCCGGTATCGAGATCGCGGCACCCTTCTTAACGTTCACTGGTCCGGCGGTCTGCCGCGCGCCCCAACCGCCAGCCACCGGCTGGCACATCCTCCGTCCTCAACGACTGAGTCGCCCGCGATGTACCTGTCTGCCGGCATCGGGTTCGTCCTGCTCTTCGGCGGCGGTGAGCTGCTCGTCAAGGGCGCCGTCGCTGTCGCCAAGCGGTTCGGCCTCTCGCCGCTGCTGATCGGCATGACCATCGTCGCCTTCTGCACGTCGGCGCCGGAGCTGGTGGTGAGCGTGAACGCCGCGCTCGCCGGCAGCTCGGACATCGCCCTCGGCAACGTGGTGGGAAGCAACGTCTTCAACGTGCTTGGCGTGCTTGGGATCACCGCCCTGGTTGCTCCGATCACCGTCAACCCGCCCAGTCTGCGGCGCGACACCTACGTGCTCATCGGCGCGTCCGTCGCGCTCGCCTTGCTCGCCCAAGCCGCGACGATCGGCGCCACCGTCGGCGTGGTGTTCATCGCGGGCATCATTGCGTACGTCGTGCTGTCGTATCGCGCCGAACTGCAGCACCCCGGTTCGCCCGAGGCCGACCTGCACGGGCGTGAAGCGGACGAAGTCTCGGCGCCGTCGTCACTGTGGGCGGGGCTCGCGTACCTCGCCGTCGGGCTCAGCCTGCTGATCGTGGGCTCGCGGTTCCTCCTGGCTGGCGCGATCGAGGTTGCCCGGGCGTACGGCATGTCGGAGGCGGTAATCGGCCTCACGCTGGTCGCGGTGGGCACCTCGTTGCCGGAACTCGCCACGAGCGTCATGGCCGCCTTCCGCGGACACTCCGATGTCGCGGTGGGCAATGTCGTGGGGAGCGGCATCTTCAACATCCTCAGCATCATTGGCGTCACGGCGGTGCTGCGCCCCATCACGGTGGCGGCGCAGATGGCGACCGTGGACGTCTGGGTGAGCGTCGCGGTGGCCGTGCTGCTCGTGCCTTTCCTGCTGCGACGCGGACACATCGGCCGGGCCGCTGGCGCCTGGTTTACCGGGCTTTACGTCGTCTACACGCTGGTCCTGCTGCGCGGGCCATCAGCGACCGGGTAGATCGGCGGCGGGGCACCGCTCACGAACGCCCGCCGGAGGCGCCGGATCCAACTCGCGCTGGCAGGCGCACCTGAAACGCGCGACCTTATGGGCTGTTCCGGCAGTCGCTTGAGGCCATTGCTCTTCTTCCCGCCCAATCCATGACTCGCTCCAGAATCGCATTCTTGCGCGCGCTGCTGCTCGCCATTCCGTTCAGCCTTTTCGCACAGACAGGCGCTCCGACCAAGCCCGCCGCCGCGCCGGCCGCGAAGGCCCCCGCCGACACGACGCCCCGCTCGCCGTTCACCACCGAGGCGTTCGGCGGCCTGCGCGCGCGCAACGTCGGCCCGGCCATGACCTCGGGACGCATCGGCGCGCTCGCCGTGCATCCGCACAACCCGGCCATCATCTACGTGGGGGCGGCGTCCGGAAACCTCTGGAAGACGGTCAACGGCGGCGCCACCTGGCAGCCGACCTTCGACCGCGAAGGATCGTACTCGATCGGCTGGATCACCATCGACCAGCGCAATCCCAACATCGTCTGGGTCGGCACGGGCGAGAACAACTCGCTGCGCTCCGTGGCCTACGGCGATGGCGTCTACAAGTCCGAGGACCAAGGCCGCTCGTGGAAGCACGTCGGCCTCAAGCAGTCGGAACACATCGGCAAGATCGTGGTGGACCCGACGAACAGCGACATCGTGTACGTCGCCGCGCAGGGGCCGCTCTGGAGCGCGGGGGGCGACCGCGGCCTGTACAAGACGATTGACGGCGGCAAGACGTGGGAACAGGTGCTCAAGATCAGCGAGCACACCGGCGTCAGCGACGTGGAGGTGGATCCGCGCAACCCCAAGGTGGTGCTTGCGACGTCATACCAGCGTCGCCGCCACTTCTTCACGTTCATCAATGGCGGCCCGGAAAGCGCCATCCACCGCTCGACCGACGGCGGCAAGACGTGGGCGAAGGTGAACACGGGGCTTCCCAGCGAGGAACTCGGGCGCATCGGCATCGCCATCTCGCCGGTCAACCCGAACATCGTGTACGCCAACGTCGAGGCGGCGAACCGCAAAGGCGGGATTTACCGCTCCAGCGACAACGGCGTGACCTGGGAGAAGCGCAGCGACTACAACCAGGGCTCCATGTTCTACGGACAGGTCTGGGCCGACCCCGTGGACGTGAACCGCATCTACATCCCCGACGTGATCCAGCAGGTCTCCGACGACGGCGGCCGTACGCTGCGCCCCCTCGGCCAGCGCAGCATGCACGTGGACAACCACATCCTGTGGGTGGACCCGAAGAACACGGACCACCTGCTCATCGGCAACGACGGCGGATTGTACCGCAGCTGGGACCGCGGCGGGACGTGGGTGTTCTACGAGAACCTGCCGATCACGCAGTTCTACGACGTGGACGTGGACTACGACCTGCCCTTCTACAACATCGTCGGCGGCACGCAGGACAACTACTCGCTGCACGGTCCGTCGCGCACGCGCTCCGACCACGGCATCCTGAACCAGGATTGGGTCGTGACGCAGGGCGGCGACGGGTTTGTGTCGCGCGTGGATCCGACCGATCCGAACACCATCTATGCCGAGGCCCAGCACGGCGCCATGGTCCGGGTGGACCGCCGCACGGGGCAGCGTATCGGCATCAAGCCGACGACCGAGCCCGGTGAGCCGCCGGCACGCTGGAACTGGGACACGCCGATCATCATCTCGCCGCACCTGCACACGCGCCTCTACACGGCGTCGCAGCGGCTGTACCGCAGCGACGACCGCGGCAATACGTGGACGGCGCTGACCCCCGACATGTCGCGCCAGATCGAGCGCAACCTGCAGCCGGTGATGGGCAAGGTGTGGGGACCGGACGCGGTGGCGAAGAACCAGAGCACCGCGCTCTACGGCAACATCAGCGCCATCGCCGAGTCGCCGAAGCAGGAGGGCATGCTCTACATCGGCACCGATGACGGCCTTGTGCAGGTGAGCGAGGATGGCGGCAAGAACTGGCGCCGGGTGGACTCCATTCCCGGCGTGCCCAAGGACGCCTACATCGCACGCATTCGGGCGTCGGAGCACGACGCGCGCACGGTGTATGTGGCGGCGACGAACCACCAGAACGGCGATTTCAGGCCGTACCTCGCCAAGAGCAGCGACGCGGGGCGCACGTGGACGTCGGTGACGGGCAACCTTCCGGCGCGCGGATCCACGCACGCGTTCGCCGAGGACCACGTGGACCCGAACCTGCTCTTCGCGGGAACGGAGTTCGGCGCCTGGGCGAGCAAGGATGGCGGCAAGCATTGGTTCAAGCTGCCCGGCCTCCCAACCATCTCCGTGCGCGACCTCGCCATCCAGAAGCGCGAGCACGACCTCGTCATCGCGACATTCGGGCGCGGCTTCTACGTCATGGACGACTACACCCCGCTGCGGCGCGCCTCGGCGGCGACACTCAAGGCGGCCAGCGTGGAACCGGTGCGCCGCACCTGGCTGTACCAGACCTCGCAGAACTACGGCGGGCGCGGCAAGAGCTTCCAGGGCGAGAACTTCTTCACGGCCGACAACCCGCCGTTCGGGGCGGTCATCACCTACTACCTGCCTGAGGCGCTGCGCACCAAGCAGGCCAAGCGCGTGGAAGCGGAGAAGGCCGCGGACAAGGCGGGCAAGACCATCACCTATCCCGCACTCGATGCGTTGAAGGCCGAGGCGCGCGAGGAGCCGCCGACGGTGATCCTCACCATCTACGACTCCACGGGCGCGCCGATCCGGACGCTGAACGGGCCGACTGGCAAGGGCTTCCAGCGCGTGGCGTGGGACCTGCGCTTCGCCGCGACGTCCTTGGCCCGTCCCCGTGCGCCTGGTGGTGAGGGCGAGGGCGAAGGTGGTGGCGGCCCCACCGGCCCGTACGCCGTCCCCGGCAAGTACACTGTGACCGTCGCCACCCGCGTGGACGGCGTGGTGACGCCCATCGGCACGCGGCAGGGCATCGAGGTGCTCAACGATCCGGCCGGCACCGTGACCATGGCCGATCACGCGGCGCGCGCAAAATTCATGGCGCGCCAGCAGGAACTGCAGCGTTTGGTCAGCGGCGCGCTTGAACTGGCCACCACCACGCAGACGCGCCTCGACGCGATGAAGCGGGCGGCCGACCAGGCGCCGGCGGTGCCGGCGCCGGTGCAGGCCGACGTGCGCACGGCGATCACGGTGATCGAGAGCGTGCTCGAGGCGCTGCGCGGCGACAACATCCTCGCCGGCCGCAATGAGGCCACGCCCCCCTCCATCGGCAGCCGCGTGCAGGTGGACATGGGACGCACGCTGGGCCCGCCCACCAACACGATGATCCGCGACCTGGACATCGCCGAGTCGCAGTTCACGGCCCAGCGCGCGACGCTGCGGACGCTGGTGCAGGAGACCATCCCGAAGATCGAGGCGGCGCTGGAGAAAGCGGGGGCGCCATACACCCCGGGCAGGGTTCCGTGATGGGATGGTGACGGTGGACGGTTGACGGTAGACGGTAGACGGTGGATGGTCGACGGCGGGCGGTCGCTTCTCCACCGTCCACCGTCCACCGTCCACCGTCACCTTCATGGCCGCGTGGATGTTCGACCGGTGCGCCAACGCGCGCTCTGACGCGGCGGTCTAGCGGCTGAAGGTCGCCGTGGCCCCCCTTCGCGCTCTTCGTCCTTCGTGGTGGCAGTTACACCCCGATCAACGCCCCATATCCGCGGCCGCGCGCATCCACCGTCCAACTCGTCACGACCTCGCCGCCGCGCACGCCGAAGATGACGTCGTTGAGGTGCGTCACGATGCAGACGTGGTTGGGAACCACGCGCACCTGCTCGCCGACCTGCGGGCGCCAGTCGCTGGTGGTGAGGTCGAGGATGCCGTGCTCTTCGCTCATGCGCGCGACCACGACCTCGGGACGATCGAGCAGCGCCCCCCACCCTTCCCCGTTGGCGCCGCGAATGGGCTCTCGGCCGAGCGCCTTGGTCCCCGCGTCAATCACCGCCTGCCCCCGCACGCTCGTGCTCACCACGGTCGCGAGCACGGTGAAGGCGCAGTCCTCCCATTTGCAGGCGCCAATCTCCGCCGTGGTGCGGTCGTTGTACACGTAGGTTCCGGGGCGGATCTCCGTGATGCCGGTGAGCTCGTGCGACCGCCACATCGTCGGCGTCGAGCCGCCGCTCACCACCGCGGGCGGCATGCCGGCCTCGGTGAACGCCTGGACGGCCTGCGCGACCTTGTGCCGCAACCGCTCGAGCGCGGCGTCCTGCGATGTCACCGGCTCGCGGATGTGCCCGGGGTAGAACGCGATCCCCGAGAACTCGAGCGGCGGGTTGGCCCGCACCATATGGGCCAGCGCGATGGCGTCGTCGAGTGACGGCACGCCGACGCGGTGCATCCCGGCGTCGAACTCCACCGTCACGGCCACCGCGCGGTCGTGCCGCACCGCCGCCGCATACAGCTGGTCGATCGCCTCGGCGTTGTCGAGCTGCACGCGCAGGGCGACCTCGTCGCGGACGGTGAACAGCCGGTCGAGCTTGGCGTGGCCGACGACGGGATACGCGACGAGCAGGTCATCGGTGACGTGCTGCATCACCGTGGCCTCGTGCGGCGTGGCGCAGGTGAGCCCGGCGGCGCCGCGCGTCATCTGCTCGCGCCCCACGTGCAGTGACTTGTGGGTCTTGGTGTGCGGACGAAGCTGCAACTGGTGCTGGTCCGCGTACGCCTGCATCGCGTCGAGATTGCGCGCCATCACGTCGAGATCGACGAGCGGCACGGGGGTTTCAAGCTGATCGAATGTCATGGCAATCACCGCCGAAACGGGTGGCTGGCGTTGACGAGGCGCGACGCTCAGTAGATCAGTTCAGCCCAGCGCCCCTCCTCGACCAGCTTCGCCCGCTGCTGCTCATACTCCGCCGCCGAGCCGACGATCTTCACCATCGCCTCGTCGAACTGCTTGCTGATCTGCTGCAGGCCGGCCACGTAGACGTACGTCCGCCGATCGCGCAGCATGGCCCACACCTCCTCGCCGTTCTTTGCGATGGCGCCGGCCAGGTCCACCGGCACGTCGAAGTGCGGGCGCGGACTGACGGCCTCGAACGCCTTGAACGTCTCCTGGTCGTAGTAGTACTTCAGGTCGTCGTTCTGCTCGTTCATATAGGCGAGCTCGATCCCGCGCATGGCGCCGTGATAGAGCCGCACCTTGCCCTTCCAGCCGCCGAGGTCGCTGTAGATGTGCTTGACGAACGCGCGGAACGGCGCGATCCCGGTGCCCAGCCCGATCATCAGCAGGTTGGCGCCTTTGTCTGCGGGGAGGGTAAACGCCAGGCCAAAGGGACCGACCAGTGTCACCGTGTCGCCGGCCTTCAGGTCGCAGAGGAAGTGGGACGCCTTGCCGTCATAGCGCTGGCCGTTGAAGTCGTCGACGTACGAGCAGCGCTTGACCAACAGTGAAATCAGCGGCTTCGCGTCGGCACTCTGGCCGCCGCCGGCGATCGAGTAGAGGCGCAGGTACTCCTTCCGGCCGAACTCATGCGGCCCCGGCACGAGCACGCCGATGCTCTGCCCCACGTGGTAGCTGAACTTGCCGTCATCCACGGCGAGGTCAATGTGCCGCAGCTCCGTGTCGCTGCTGTCGGGGGTGACGCGCGTCGAACTCAGCACCCGCGCGCTCCGCTTCTGGGTCGTGTCGTAGTCCTTCAGCTGCATCGTGTTCTCCTGGCATACGGTCGTCGGCGCGTCCGATTCGAATCGGGCGCCTGGTCGGGGGCCGTATCGACGGCCCACGCCAAGCGGACGCGAACCGACACGCGTGCGGCGTTGCCGCCAGCACCTCCATAAAGCTAACCGCGGGACGCGGCGGACGGAGGGGGCCACGCCGGCCGGCGCGTCCCTCGTCCAGGGCGCCGGCGCCGCCCGTCAGAAGACCCGCGTCGCCTTGAGGAAGAGCGTGTTCCCCTGCTGTGATGCCTGGCCAAACGCGGCCGTGCCCCGCTGAAAGGCCAGCTGCACCGTGCCGAACGGCGGGTCGTAGCGCCAGACGAACACCGCGTGCAGGTTGTGCCGATCGATGACCGAGTTGGTCTGGTAGAACGCCTGGAGATACAGGTCGCTCGTGAAGAACTGACTGGCGCGCACCACGTGGATCCACGTGCTGTTCTTCGAGGGGTCCGGATCCAGCATCAGGCGCTCAAGCTGGTACTCCACCGACGACTGGGCCGTGGGCTTGAGCCGCGCCCCAGCGGCGAGGAGGAGGAAATCGGCGTCGAAGTTCCGCCCGAACTTCGCACCCGCCGTCGCCGAGCGGTACTCGCGCGTGTTGTAGCCCAGCTTGAGTTCGGTGGCACGGTTGCGGAAGTCCTTCTCGAAGCGCTTGAACTCCTCGGAGTGCCCCACAGCGAGCGACCACCCATTCCGGAGCTGGAAGTCAACGCTCTGGTCCACCTGCCAGCTGCGCTGCGAGCCGTCCTGTCCCCAGTAGATGTTGTAGTTCGAGTCGTACCCGAGCTGCTCGACGGACCCGGACTCGAGCCACACCTTCTTCTCCAACGCCGCGTCGAGCTCCCTGCGGTTGTCGTCGCGCACGAACCCGATGGCGTTCACGTTGTCGCCGAAGCGCTCGCCGAGATGGGTGTAGCGGACGTGGAAGTGGCCGGTGGGAGAATCGTAGGAGGGACGCAGGAAGAAGGCCGCCGTTCCGTCGTCGTAGGGGCCGTAGCTCTGGATGAGCTGGCCGGTGAACCCCAGCGTCTTCGTGAAGAACAGCGTGGCGTCCAATCCTGCCGATCCCTGCCCCGAGCCGTCGATGCGCCGTTCCGCCCAGGTGGCGCCCACGCTCGAGCGACCGAATGCGCGCTGCACCCGCCCCACTGAGTACGCGGCGGCGACGGAGTCCGTCCCGACGCGCGCCTCGGCGTCGGCGCCCATGAGCGAGAAGGTCCAAGGCCCCCGCTTGCCCACGACGCGCCCGCCGCCGCCGATGTCGGCGATGCGCCGCGAGTAGAACGTCTGAATGCGCTGGCGGAAGAGCTCGGCTCCTTCGAGGAAGAAGGGCCGCTTCTCGGGGAGGCTGAGCTCGAATCGAGTGAGGTTGACCGTCTCCCGATCGGACTCGATAGTCGCGAAATCCGGATTCACCGTCCCGACGAGCGAGATCCCAGGCGTGAGCGCCCACCGCAAGTCCAGCCCGGCGTCCCAGAACGGCTCACTGCCTTCCTGGGATCGGGAGAGGCCGTACGCGATCCCTTCAAGGCGCCGCGGCGGGCGCGCAAGGTTGAGACCGCTGAGCTCCCCGGCCGTGGAGACCTGATACGGCTCGTTCACGGGCCCGGACCAGTGGGAGAGTTCGAACGTTCGCCGCCGACTCCGCAGGAAGTTCACGCGCCACGTGCGATCGCGCCCGGGCTCAAACCGCACGGACGAAAACGGAATGGCGAGTTCCGCCTCCCAGCCCTCCGGCGTCAGCCGCGCGCGCACCGTCCACGGCGCATCCCAGGATGCGTCCTGCGTGCGGCCGTCGTTCACGATGCGCAGGTCCGCCTGCGTTCCCAGCGCGTTGACGGCGAAGAAGTAGGCCGACTGGCGATCACCGTACGTGTCGAGCAGAACGGCGAAAGCGTCGTCTTGATCCAGCGACGCGTCCCGGCGCGTGAGTTGCGCGATCACCGGCTCCGCGTCCCACGCCCGCAGCGCCACGTAGAGCGTGGTGGAGTCGTAGAGCACCCGCACTTCGGTGCGGTGCTTCGACCGGGCGCCGCGCTCGGGCTGGAACTGCACGAAGTCTCCGAGGACCGGCGCCCCCTTCCACTCGTCGTCCTTCACAACCCCGTCCACGGCGGGAGCCTTGATGGCGCGGACTGCGGGGGCCCGGACGGTGGAGGAGGCGCTTTGGGGCTGGACGGGATCGGGAAGAGCGGCGAGTGCTGCCAACGCCGCCAAGGCCGCAGTCGCTTGCCGCAGGAAGCCCGCACGGCGCAAGGACGCTCCATCCCACGTCATCACACTTACCTCCGGAACAAGTAGCTGGCCTTCACAAAGAACGCGTCGTCCCGCCGCACGAGATCCCGGAACTTCATCGGCTCGGGCTCAGTCATGCGGGCGCCGTATCCGACGTAGAACACCGTGCCGGGCTGGGGTTGGTACATCACCAGCCAATCGGCGCGGAAGGAGT
>VHBQ01000013.1 GCA_016871855.1 Gemmatimonadota bacterium | reverse complement strand
CGCCGGCCGGCGGTGCGGCCGCACGCCCCGCCGCCTCCGTCACGATTGACTTCGACGGACTGTCATCACGCATCGTCAGCGTGCCGGGAGTCGCAAACCGTCCGTACATCAAGCTTGAGGCGGGAGCCGCCGGCACGGTCTTTCTCAGCGAAGCCGTGCCCGCAACGGGAACGGGCTCGGGCGGCGGCGGCAACACGCTGCACCGCTACCAACTGCGTGACCGGCGGGCGACGGTGTTCGTGACCGGCATCGCCGGATTTGATGTCTCCCACGATGGACGCAAGCTGCTGTACCGCACGGGCGGCGGATTTGGCGGTCCGCCGGGGGCCGGCGCAGCACCGGCGGGGCCGTCGCTCTTCATCGTGGATGCCACTGGCGCGCCGCCGCAGACAGGGGCGGGGCGGCTCAACGCGTCACTTCGCGCGTGGATCGACCCGAAGCAGGAGTTCCAACAGATCTTCAATGAAGGGTGGCGCAATCAGCGCGACTACCTGTACGTGCCGAACATGCACGGCGCGGACTGGCCGAAGATGCGCACGATGTACGGCGTGATGCTCCCGTTCGTGAACCACCGCGCCGACTTGAATTACCTGCTCGACCAGATGGGGGCGGAGATCGCCATTGGCCATTCCTACGTGCGTGGTGGCGATATGCCCGCGGTGCCGACGCCGACCGGTGGCCAGCTGGGCGCCGACTTCGTGGTTGACCAGGGGCGCTACAGGATCACGCGCATCTACGACAACGAGAGCTGGAACACGGAGCTTCGCGCCCCGCTCGCGGTGCCGGGGCTTGACGCGCGCGTTGGCGACTACCTCATCGCCGTCAACGGCGAGGAATTGCGCGCGCCCGACAACCTCCACCGCCTGCTCGACGGCACGGCCAATCGGCAGACCGTCCTGCTGCTCAACGACAAGCCCGTGGCGGAGGGGGCGCGGAAGGTGACGGTGATCCCCGTGGGCAGCGATCAGGGGCTGCGCTCGCGCGCGTGGGTGGAGCACAACCGCCGGGTGGTGGACTCGCTGTCGAGCGGGAAGCTGGCGTACGTGCACCTGCCGAATACGGGCCAGCCAGGCTACACGAGCTTCAACCGCTACTACTTCGCGCAGCAGGATCGCCAGGGCGCCATCATCGACGAGCGCTTCAACGGCGGCGGCTCCGCGGCCGACTATATCATCGACGTGCTCCAGCGCGACTTCGACGGCTACTTCAACAACGTGGCCGGCGACCGCGTGCCGTTCACCAGCCCGGCGGCGGGGATCTGGGGGCCGAAGGTGATGATCATCAACGAGCAGGCCGGCTCGGGCGGCGACCTGATGCCGTGGATGTTCAAGCACCGCAAGATTGGCCCGCTGGTCGGCAAGCGCACGTGGGGCGGCCTGGTGCACACCGCCGACACGCCTGGGTTCATTGACGGTGGCTCGATGATCGCGCCGCGCGGCGGCTTCTTCCGCCGCGACAACCAGTGGGACTCGGAGAACGTTGGCACCGCTCCCGACATTGACGTGGAGAACTGGCCCAAGGACATCGCGGCCGGGCGCGACCCGCAGCTCGAGCGCGCGGTGCAGGAGGCGCTGCGCCTGCTGGCGGCCAAGCCGGTGCAGCGGGCGCTGAAGGAGCCGCCGCCGCCGACGTGGGGGAAGCGGACGAAGCCGTAACGGCGGAGAGACAACAGAGAGACAACAGAGAGACAACAGTGACGGCCGCCGTCTTCTGTTGTCTCTCTGTTGTTTTTCTGTTGTCTCTCTGTTGTCTCTCTCTACTGGTACAGCGTCCACGCCCCCGCGAGCACCCCGATGGCGATGATCGCGCGGCGCACCCAGTGCTGTCCCACGCGCTGGGCCATCCGCGCGCCGAGCATCCCCCCCACCGCCGCGCCGATGGCCATCGTGAGCGCGATCGGCCAGCTCACGATGCCGCTCACCGCGAAGATCAGCACGGCGACAATGTTGATGTTCAGCCCGCCCCAGTTCTTGAGGCCGTTCATCGTGTGGATGTTCGTGAGCCCCATCATCCCCAGGGCCGCGAGCATCAGGATGCCCGCGCCGGCGCCGAAGTAGCCGCCGTAGATCGCGACGAGGAACTGGTACACAAGGAATCCGGTGCGCGGTGGCGGCAGTTCCGCGCCGTCGGGAATCGCGGCGGCGTGCCCCATAACCCAGCGCATCAGCGGCGCCTGCATCATGAACAGCAAGGTCGCGCCCCAGATGAGCCACGGCACGCTGTCAGCGAATTTCCGCTCCGGTGTCCAGAGAAGGAGGACGGCGCCGGTGATCCCGCCCAGCAGGCTGGGGAGCGCCCAGCGGACCGTCCAGGCGCGCGCCCCGCTCAGGGCGTCCCGGTAGCCCCAGAAACTGGTCAGCGTCCCCGGCCAGAGGGCCACGGTGCTCGTGGCGTTCGCGATCAACGGGGGCACGCCGAGCCCAATCAGCGCCGGGAAGGTCAGGAGCGTCCCGCCGCCGGCGATCGCGTTGACCACACCGCCCCCCGCCGCAGCGAGGGCGACGAGGGTGAGCCTCAGCAGATCGAGGGGCGGGATGTCAGCCGGATTGAGGATGGGCATGTCAGGTAAGTCGCGCCTACGAAACGCCGCCAATTCTCGTAACGTTTTGCGTGTGCGCGCCGTTCATCATACGGCATTGTGCGACAATGCAGTAGCTTGTTGTATCACGCGCGGTCAGCGCGCGTCGGCTGGTGTTCGCCGGGGAGGCCGCACGGCATCCCCACATCTCTGACTGAGGACGCGCCTGCGCCAGGCGGTGCGACGCGGACTCCCACTCGGGTTCTGGTAGACGACCATGTCTGGTACGACCGATGCGGCCAAGGGGCCGCCCGCTGGAGACCATCTCGAGATCAAGGACTCGCGCACCGGAAAGGTGTACTACGCCCCGATCACGGATGAGACCATTCGCACCGCCGACCTGAAGCAGATCAAGGTCAAGCCCGACGACTTTGGCATCATGGGCTACGATCCGGCGTTCATGAACACCGCGTCGTGCCGGTCGGCGATCACCTTCATCGATGGCGACAAGGGCATCCTGCGCTATCGCGGCTACCCGATCGAGCAGCTCGCCGAGAAGGCGTCGTTCCTCGAGGTCGCTTGGCTGCTGCGTCACGGCGAGCTGCCGACGCAAGCCGAGTACGACAAGTGGGTGGAGGACATCACGTACCACACGTACGTGCATGAGAACATCAAGCAGTTCCTGCAGGGGTTCCGCTACGACGCGCATCCTATGTCGATGCTCGCCGCCGGTGTCTCGGCGCTCTCGTCGTTCTATCCGACGGCGAAGGCGATCCATGACCCGGTGGAGCGCAACATCGCCTTCGTGCGCCTGCTGGCGAAGATGCCGACGATTGCGGCGTTCGCCTACCGCCACGTGAAGGGGCTGCCGCTCGTCTACCCTGACAACTCGCTGCCGTACACCGAGAACTTCCTCTCGATGATCGCGCGCATGTCGGAACCGAAGTACGAGGCGAACCCCGTCTTCGCGCGCGCCATCGACGTGCTCTTCATCCTGCATGCCGACCACGAGCAGAACTGCTCGACCAGCGCCGTGCGCGCGGTCGGGTCGTCGCACGTCGACCCGTACTCGGCCGTCTCCGCCGGCATCAACGCCCTCTACGGCCCGCTCCACGGCGGCGCGAATGAGGCGGTGCTGCGCATGCTCGAGGAGATCGGTCACCCGAGCCACATCCCCGCGTTCATCGACGCCGTGAAGAGCGGCAAGGGCGAGTCGCGCCTGATGGGCTTTGGCCACCGCGTCTACAAGAGCTACGACCCGCGCGCCAAGATCGTGAAGTCGCTGTGCGACCAGGTGCTCAAGATCACCGGCATGAGCAAGGACATGGAGATCGCCGTCGAGCTCGAGCGGATCGCGCTCAGCGACGAGTACTTCATCAAGCGCAAGCTGTACCCGAACGTGGATTTCTACACGGGCCTCATCTATCGGGCCCTGCACTTCCCGACGGATTACTTCACCGTGCTGTTCGCCATCGCGCGCACGGCCGGCTGGATGGCCCAGTGGGAGGAGATGCTGGCGGACAAGGAGCAGAAGATCGCCCGTCCGCGGCAGATCTACACCGGATACGGCGACCGGCCGTACAAGTCGGCGCTCGACTACGCGCACAAGATCAAGAAGTAGCGCACGATCGCGGACGAGGAATCCGGAGTTCGATCCCGGAAATCGATTCCGGATTTCGATAGACGATTGGGGGGCGCCGCTGGACCGGCGCCCCCCAATCGCACTCCGGCAGGCGCGGGCGGGTGTGACTGGCCGGCGGCGGACGCCCTTCCGCTTCGCGGCGACTGGCGAGAACTTCTGCCTCTCCCCCTTCGCGCGACACTCCCATGACCGACGCCATTCTCGAGCGACTGCAGGGCGCGCTCGCCGGCCGCTACGCCGTGCAGCGCGAGCTCGGCCGCGGCGGCATGGGCGCCGTGTATCTCGCCGAGGATCTCGCCCTGCATCGGCCGGTCGCCATCAAGGTGCTGCCACCGGAGTTCGCTGTGCAGCCCGTGCTGCGCGAGCGGTTCATCCGTGAGGCGCAACTCGCCGCGTCGCTGTCGCACCCGAACATCGTCCACGTGCATGCCGTCGAGGCGCACGGGGACCTGCTCGCCATCGTCATGCAGTACGTGGACGGCGAGACGTTGACGGAGCGCATCGCGCGCTCCGGGCCGTACGACGCCCAGGACTGCGCCAAGCTGCTGCAGGACACGGCGTGGGCGTTGGGGTACGCCCATGCGCGCGGCATCGTCCACCGCGACGTCAAACCCGACAACCTCATGATCGAGCGCGGGACCGGACGCGCGCTGATCATGGACTTCGGCATCGCGCGCCAGGAGCGCGCTTCGGCGCTCACCGAGGTGGGGCATTCCATCGGCACGCCGCACTACATGAGTCCGGAACAGGCGGCCGCCGAGGCGGTGGATGGGCGTTCCGATCTCTACTCGCTGGGCTGCGTCGGCTTCTTCGCGGCGACGGGACAGCCCCCCTTCCAGGCAGAGAGCGCCCACAAGCTGCTCGTGATGCACCTGACGACGCCGGCGCCGCCGGTCAGCACCCTGCGTCCGGAGTTCCCGCCCGGACTGGGCGAGGTGATCGCGCACGCGCTGCAGAAGGAGCCGGGCGAGCGGTTCCCGACGGGCGAGGCGATGGCCGACGCGATCGGCATGCTGCAACTGCGCTCCCGTGAGGTGGCGCCGCTGCTGCGGCTTTTCCACCAGCAGACCGCGCAGTCCCTGCAGACGATTCTCATGCTCGTGGTGATCTTCGCGATCTTCGTGCAGTTCTCCGGGCGCGCGTCGACGCTGTTCGGATCAGTGCTGTTTGTCTTGTTCGTGACGATGGGGGTCACCGTGCTGCTGCAAACGCTGGACCGCGTGCGATTCACGGTGCGGCAGGGCTTCACGGTGGATGACGTGCGGTCGGCCATTGGCGCGATGCGCGACGAGACCGCCCGGGCGCGTGAGCAGCTGCTCGCCGATCCGGTGGAGCGGCGGCGCATCCAGCGCCGGAAACGGTTCGCGATGTTCGGGGGCGCGGTGGCAGGGGCGCAGATGCCGCTGATCCCCAAGCTGCTGGCGAGGCGGCTCGACGGCACGACCGAGATCCCTGCCGTCGGGGTACTGCTGCTCTTGGCCATCACCGTCGTGTCGGGCATCTCGCTGGCCCTCTGGGCATCGCGGCCCGTGCGCGTCACGCTTGCGCAGTCCACGGCGCAACGGCTCTGGGGGTCCGCATTCGGCGGCTGGCTCTTTGCCCGGGCGGCGCGCCGGTACGCGCGCGAGCTGCGACGATTGGCGACCTAAGGCACTGCCTGACCGGCGCGCACAATCGCCGGTCCGGATCATCAGTCGCGATCCGCTATCGCAGTCCTCGGTCCAAGTCCTCAGTCGACCTACACATCGTCCGCACCGGGCACCGCGGGCACTGCTTCACCCTCGCCGTGCACACCAGCGCCCCCAGCTCCATCAGCGCCTGATTGTGCGTCCACGCCGCGCGCCCGGTGCGCGGCAGCACTGCCTCGGCGATCGCCCACAGGCGCGTCAGGTCGCGCGCGCGCTTGGGGCGCAGGCGCGGCGCGAAGACGCGCTGCAACACGCGGGCCACATTGGTGTCCACCAGCGCCGCTCGCCGCTCGTAGGCGAAGTTGGCCACCGCCCCGGCGGTGTACGCGCCGATGCCCGGAAGCGCGCGCAGCGCCGCCGGCTCGGCGGGAAGCGCGCCACCGTACACGTGCGCCTCTTCGCGCACCACGCGGCGGGCCAGCTTGTGCAGGTTGCGCGCCCGCGCGTAATACCCGAGCCCACGCCAAGCGGCCAGCACCTCCCGCTCGCGCGCCGCCGCGACGGTGTCGAGCGTCGGGAAGCGCTCGAGGAAGCGGGCGTAGAAGTCGAGCACGCGCGAGACCTGCGTCTGCTGGAGCATCAACTCCGAGACGAGGACGTGGTACGCGTCGCGCGTCTCGCGCCACGGCAGCGCGCGCGCGTGGCGGCGGAACCACGCCCGCAACCGCTGCGAGAACTCGCGCGCCTCGGCGGCGGACGGGGTGGAGGGGCGGCGACGTCGCGCGCGAGCGGCAGCCATGGACGAGGAAACTAAGCACCGCGCGACCGTCCGTCCTGCCCGCGCGTGTCACCTTGCGCTGGAGCCCGTGCCCCTGCACCTCACTGTGCCCGTTCCCCTGCACCTCGTCGCGTCCCGTGGCCCCAGAGCATCACCGAACTTCTCCTCGTCGAGATCCTCGCCTCGATATCGGTCGCAGTCGGCCTGCGTCTGTTCAACGTCTGGGCCGGCGCGAGCCGAAGCCGTGAGCTGAAGGCTACTTCGGTGCCCAGGTCGGCGAGGCCGACAGCAGGCCGCCGTGCACGATCAGCTCGCGCGCCAGCAGCAGTCCGAAGCCGAGACTGATCGCGCCCGCCGCGAGGCGAATGCCCACGTGCAGGCGCGCGACGCGTTCACTGGCGTACACGGCGGGCGCCGCGAGCATCAGGGTCACCAGCATCATCCCGGCGATCGTGCCGACGCCGAAGACGGCGAGATAGGCGAATGCCCAGAGCGTCTGCGGAATCGCCGCCAGCACGAGGATGGCGACCGCCGCCGAGCCGGCCAGCCCGTGCACGGTGCCGATCAGCAGCGGTCGCCGGTGATCGAACTCGTGCGTGTGGCCGTGTGCCTCCGGCGCGGTGCCGCCGCGCAGGTTGCTGAACCCGAGCGCGATGAGCATCAACGCCACGCCAAACTCGAGGACGAGGCCGAGCCGCGGTGGGATGACGAGCCGGAACGCGATGAGGACGCCGCCGACGACAAACACCGTGAGCGAATGCCCGACGCCCCAGAGCGCGCCGATCCAGGCCGCACGCCGCAGCGTGCGCTCGCGCGCGACGATCGCGGTGACCGCCACCACGTGGTCGGCATCGGTGGCGTGGCGCAGCCCGAGCAGAAAGCCGAGCGTGGCGGCGGAGAAGGCGGACAGCATAGGAGGAAGTGTACGGACGCCGCAAGCCGAGGGTCAAGGCGACCGCTCTGTCATTCACCGGGGGCCTTCGCGATCTTTCGCCGATGTCCGTGCGCACGTCACTGAATCCGTTCCGGGTGCTCGCTCACTCGCCGAACTTCCGGCTCTTCTTCGCCGGGCAGACGACGTCGCTTGTCGGCACGTGGATGCAGCAGGTGGCGCAGGGGTGGCTCGCACTGCAGCTCTCCAACGACGCGTTCCTCGTCGGCGTCGTGGCGGCCGCCGGCACCGTCCCGATTCTTCTGCTCTCCCTCCCTGGCGGCATCGTTGCCGACCGGGTGCGGCGTCTGCGCGTGGTCGGCATCGCCCAGGCGCTGCTCGCGGCGGAGGCCGCGTTGCTGTGGTGGTTCGTCTGGTCGGGGCACATCACCATCGGCTGGCTGATCGCCATCGCGCTGCTCGGCGGCGCCATCGCCGCGTTCGAGATTCCGGCGCGGCAGGCGCTGTTCATTGAGCTGGTGGGGAAGGAGCACGTGATGGACGCGATCGCGCTCAACTCGAGCGGCTTCAACTTCGCGCGCATCGTGGGCCCGTCGCTCGCCGCCATTGTGATCGCGCGCTACGGCATCGCCTGGTGCTTCGGCCTCAACGCGCTGTCGTACCTCGCGGTGCTCATCAGCCTGTCGATGATCCGTCTGCCGCACGCGGCCGCCGCCGCGCCGGCGCGCGCGCTGCACGCATTGGGCGAGGCGTTCACCTATGTCCGCACGCACCGGCTCACCGCCGTCTTGATGCAGGTGGTCGCCGTCTACTCGCTGCTGAGCATCCCGGTGCTCACGCTGCTTCCCGTGCTCGCGCGCGACGTGCTCGGCCTCGACGCCGGCGGATACGGCGTGCTGATGACGTGCGTGGGCGTGGGGGCGATGATCGGCGCGCTGAGCATCGCCGCGGTCGGACCGCGCCTGCGCCGGCACCGCGCGCTCGTCGTCACGTCGCTGGCCTTCCCCGTGCTGCTCCTCGCCGTCGCGCTCTCGCGCACGGAACTGCTCACCGGCGCGGTGCTCTTTGCCGTGGGCGCCTGTATGGTGGTCAACAGCGCGGTGGTGAACGCGCTCCTTCAGTCGGCGACGCCCGACGCGCTGCGCGGCCGCGTGATCTCCATCTACGTGGCCGTCTACATCGGCACCAACCCGATCGGCTCATTCATCAGCGGGTGGATCGCCCGCCACTGGGGGACGCCGATGGCCATCGGCGGAATGGCCGTGGTCATGGGCATCTACGCGGCCTGGGCACTGCGGCGCTATCCGGAACTGCGCGGCGCCGCGTAGGTGTCGGGCCGGCGTGAGAGCACCAGACGGCGATACTCAGCACGGGGGCCGAAGTTGAGAAGGAGTCCCACTTCGAGACCGGACGCGCGGAGGTAGCTGAGAAGCTGAGCGTCGTGTGCGGAGTGGAACCGGTCGACCGCCTTGATCTCGACGACGACGCAATCGTCAACCACGAGGTCGAGGCGGAACGACCCCACATCCACGCCTTCGAAGAGAACGGTTGCCGGGCGCTCGCGATCAACCCTTCGCATCGTGCGTGAGAGCACGCGCGTGAGCGCGCGCTGGTAGACGGGTTCTGGGAAGCCGAAACCGAGTGCGTTATAGACGTAGTAGAAGGCGCCGACGACCTTCCGCGTTGTCTCTGCATGTAGGAGCGTGTGTTCGGGCAAGCGTGATCTCGGCGAGCGTGGCGTGCCAATCAAGATCCGGTGCGGCTCCAGGACCACGTCACCATTTGATTGCAGGGCTCGGCGTTTTCGTGCACACCGGGCGCTCGCACAAGCGTCGCTTACGCGGCCGCCGCGCGGCGCGGAGCTACAACGGCTCTGACGCGGATCACGCGGATTGGGCGGATGGACGCGGAGGTCTTTGGGGGGTGTTTCCCTTCAAGCCCGATCCGCGTCCATCCGCGACCTCCGCGTCATCCGCGGTTCGCAGGAGAACTTGCCCGGCAGCGACCTGCCACTGCGTTCACGCGGATCTCGCGGATCGGGCGGATGCTCGTGGATTACTCCGCCGGCGCGATCTCCACGAGGTTGTCGTAGAAGACCGGCCCCGCCCCCATGTCGGTGAGGCGCTGGGACGTGGTCTCGTTGGCGTTGTGCCCGTCGATGCTGAACTTCCCCCACCAGATGCTCGGCGCCCACGCGACGCCCGGGCGCACGCCGTCAGCGACCCGCGCCACCGCCGAAAAGGCGCCGCGATCATTGAACACGGTCACGGGCACGCCCTCGGTGATGCCGCGTGGGCCGGCGTCGTCCGGGTGCAGCGTCACCTCCGGCTCGGCGTCGCGCCGCAGGGACGCGATGTTCACGAACGTCGAGTTCAGGAACTGGTGGCGCGGCGAGGAAACAAGCGTCAGCGGGAAGCGCGCCGCCAACTCGGGCACCTGCTCCGGGAACTCGTGCGGCGGCGTGAAGGCGGGGAGCGGGTCGAGCCCCATCGCCGCCATTCGTTCGGAGTAGAACTCACACTTGCCGGTTGGCGTGAGGAATCCACCCTCGGCGTACGGCACATACGGCGTGGGGACGTTCAACCGCACCCACCCGCGCTCCATCAGCGCGTCGTACGTGACGGTCGCCATCTTCGGATCGCTCGTGTCAAGCGCCTGGCGCAGCAGCGCCTCGTCGTCGTCGGTGAAGCACGGTGCCGTCAGCCCACAGCGCGCGGCGAGCTCGCGGAAGATCTGCGTGTTCGGCTTGCACTCGCCGAGCGGGGCGATCGCCGGGCGGTTCAGCGTCGCGTAGTGGTGCCCGTACGCGAAGTGCACGTCCCAGTGCTCGAGCTGCGTGGTGGCCGGCAGCACGTAGTCGGCATAGTCCACCGTGTCGGTATGAAAGTGCTCCAGCACGACGGTGAACAGATCCTCACGACGCAGTCCGGTGAGCACCGCGTTGCGATCGGGCGCCACGGCGGCCGGGTTCGAGTTGTATACGACGAGCGCCCGCACCGGCGGCCTGCCCACGCCGGCGTCGACGCGCGTCAACGCGTCGCCGAGTCGGATCATGTTGATCGTGCGCACCGCGGGCGAGAGCTCGGGGCGCTCGAGCGCGGCGGTGTTGAACTTGAAGTTCGCGCTCGTCGACAACTGCACGCCCCCGCCTGGGCGTCGCCAATGGCCGGTGATCGCCGGGAGGCAGGCAATGGTGCGCACGGCCATCGCGCCGCCGCCGTGTCGCTGCAGGCCGTAGTTGATGCGCAAGAAGGCGGCCTTCGCCCGGCCATACTCCCGTGCCAGCGCGATGATGCGCTCCGCGGGCAGCCCCGTGATCGCGGCCACGCGCTCGGGCGGATACTCGCGCGCCCGCTCGCGCAGTTGGTCGGCGCCGAGCGTATAACGCTCGAGATAGTCGTCGTCCTGCAGCCCCTCGGCGAAGAGCACGTGCATCATCCCGAGCGCGAGCGCCGCGTCGGTGCCCGGGCGAATCGGCAGCCACTCGTCGCACTGCTCCGCCGTGCGCGTGCGAAGGGGGTCGATGCAGACGACGCGCGCACCGCGCTCGCGCGCCTGCCGCACGAAGGGCCAGAGGTGCGGATTTGACGTGAGCGTGTTGCTTCCCCAGATGATCACGAGGTCGCTCGATGGGACGCCCTCAATGTCGGCGGCGACGTTGGCGCCCACGGTCATGCGCATTCCCCACGCGCCTGCGGTGCTGCAGATGGTGCGATCGAGCTTCGACGCGCCCAGCGCGTGGAAGAACCGCCGGTCCATCGACTGCCCCTGGAGCATCCCCATCGTGCCGGCGTACGAGTACGGCAGGATGGCCTGCGCGCCGTCTGGTCCAGCCGCGATGTCGCTCAGGCGCGCACCGATGTCCGTGAGCGCCTCATCCCAGCTCACGCGCACGAACTCGCCGCGCCCCTTGCGTCCCACGCGCTTCAGCGGGTGCAGCAGCCGTTCGGGATGGTACGTGCGCTCGAGGTAGCGATTCACCTTCGCGCAGAGAAACCCCGCCGTTATGGGGTGGTCCGGGTCGCCTTGCACCCGTACGGCCCGGCCGTCCTGAACGGTCGTGATGAGCGCGCAGGCGTCCGGGCAGTCGTGCGGGCAGGCGCCGCGCACGGTCTGGGTGACGGATTCGGTCACGAGAGATCCGGAGGGGCGAAGGGGGGCCGATCGGGGGCCAAACGGGGCAGTGGGGACCACCCAGAAGATAGACGGACGGCGGAGGCCCCGTGAGGCAATCTGGGGCCCCAAACGCGCAACCGCTTGCGAAATAGACGGTTAGGGTGTATCATAAACGCTTGACTCCAGTGCGCACCGGAACGTGACGGGACCGCGCATCGAGGTGCACCGGAGGCGGAGTTCGGCGAAACGGCGAGCGCCGGCGTGTGCCCCCCCAGATGTAGCACACGCCTTGCGCCTTGACGGCGCGTCCTGACTCTGTAATTTCAGCGCGTTCGAGCACTGCGTAACACGGCGCAGTCTCGCGCTGTGCCTTACGTGTCCCTCCCTTGGAGAACTGCTCAAATGAAGCGCATTGCCCTCGTCGCCGCTGTGCTCGTGCTCGCCGCCTGCGCCAAGAAGGAAGAGGCTCCGGCTGCGGCTCCCGCCGCTGACTCGGCGGCCGCTGCTCCGGCCGCTGACTCGGCTGCTGCTGCTGCTCCGGCCGCTGACACGACCAAGAAGTAAGCTCGGTCGTTTCGCAATGAACGCGGGCGCGACGCAAGTCGCGCCCGCATTCTTTTGCGGCCTACCGATGTGCCTCAAACGTTCGTGAGCGATCGAAACGCCTCGGCCACCGCGCCACGCGGGTCGACCGTGCTGACCCACCCGAGCTCACGGCGCGCGCGCTCGCTTGAGAAGGGGTTGTCGGCGAGCAGAAAGTCCAGCGACCGCGCATTGAGCAGCGACGAGCCCGGAACGCCAAGGGTCCGCATGGCCGCGCCGAGCGCGCCCATCACGCGTTGCAGTACGCCGCCGGGAATGGGCACCCAGCGCGCGCGGCGCCCAAGCCCCTCCTGCGCGGCCTCGTAGAACTCGTTGACGGTGATCGGCGGATCGTTGGTCACGTTGTAAGCACGCCCACCGGCGATCTCCCTGGTGACGGCGCGCACGGCCACCTCGGCCACGCTTCGCGCGTGCACGATCGAGAGCACCGCGCGTCCGGCGCCGATGCGCGGAACGAGGGGGAGGCCCAGCACGGCGGCCACGCGTGGAATGAACTGCCGGTCGCGCGGCCCGTAGATGACGCACGGGCGAACGGCCGTGGCCCAGATGCGCCCCTCCTCGTGCGCGCGCATCACGAGTTGCTCCGACTCGCGCTTCGACCGGGCGTACCAGGCGGCCTCGGGAATGGGGCGCAGCGGCTGCAGCTCCTGCAGGCCGCCGTCGTGCATAAAGGCGTAGCGTCCGTCCGGACCATAGACGGCCACCGAGCTGAGGTGCAGCAAGCGCGCGCCGACGTCTGACGCGGCCTCGATGGCGTTGCGCGTGCCGTCGATGTTCGGCGCGCGAAACGCCTCCCATCCGCCGCGCGGTGTGATCGCGGCGGCGCAGTGGAAGACGAACTGTGCGCCTTCGGCGGCGCGTCGGAACGCGTCGGCATCCAGTGTGTCGCCGTCGTGCAGCGTCACACCCTGCGCCGACAGCCAGCCAGCGCGCGCGCGGTCGCGCACCAGTGCGCGCACGGTCCAGCCCTCGCGCAGGAGCTGCGTGGCGAGATGCGATCCAACCAGCCCGGTCGCGCCGGTGATCAGCGCCGTCGTCATGCCGGGAAGGGCAGGGCCGTGACGACGGCGCGCGTGGCGCCGCCTTCCCAGCGCACTTCGACGCTGGCGCCGGGCTCCACCTCGCGCCGGATCATGCCGAGCGCGATGGCGCCAAGGCGCGGCGACACCGCGCGCGAGCGCACGTCGCCCACGTCCGCGTCGCCAGTCACGACACGCGCTCCATCGCCGGGCATCGCGTCGAGCCGGAGGCCGCGCAGCAGCTTGTTCACGTGGCCGCGGAAATGCAGGCGCGCGACGACCTCCTGTCCGGTGTAGCACCCCTTGGTGTGCGAGATCGCCTCGAGCGTGTCGAGCAGCGCCTCCTGCGTGAGCGTCTCGTCGTTCATGTCGGCTCCCCACGCGGGGCGCCCCGCTTCGATGCGCACCACCTCGAGCGCGGGCTCTGACGCCGGCGCGGCTCCGGAGCGCACGAGCGCGTCGCGCACGATATCCGAACGCGCGGCATCCACGAAGCAGTCGAAACCGTCCACGCCGTAGTCATCGGCGCGCGCGACCATCACGGCGCCGTCGCCGAACGGCACCTCGGCGCTCGCGTAGGGCGGCAGAAGATCGAAGGTCGCCGGTGAGCAGGCGAGGGCGTGCGCCACGACCTGGCGCGCGTGGGGCCCCGCGACGCCGAGGCACGCCAGCGCGTCGCTGACATCGGCGTAGCGCGCGATCCGTGGGTTGACGTACTTGCGCAGCATCGCCGCCAGTCCCGGCGCCGCCGGCGCCGCGACGTCGACCAGATAGTCGCCGCCCACGCGACGGAAGACGCGCAGATCGGCGAGCACCTTTCCCTTGGGCGTCAGCGCCGCCGCGTACTGCCCGTGTCCTGGCTGCAGGGCGAGCACGTCGTTGGTAAGCAGTCCGGTGAGGGTCGCGCCGGCCTGCGCGCCATCGAAGACGAAGCGCCGTCGGGCCGTACGGTCCACCAGCCCCGCGTCCTCGCGCAGCTGCGCGTAGTCGGCCGGCGTTGGCGTGGCGACAAGTCCCGTCATGCGCGCCCTCCGCGCGCGAGCGATCGCATCGCGTCGAAGGAGAGACCGGCCAACGTGGGATAGTAGGCGTCGGCTTCCATCGCGTGGTGCGGCGGGAGGGGGCCGATCGCGATGACCCGCAGTCCGGCAGCTCGCGCCGCCCGAACGCCCGGGCGAGCATCCTCGAACGTGACGGCGTCGCCGGCGGTGACCGGCGCGCTGCGCGCGAGCTTCTCGAGTGCGAGCACGTACGGCGCAGGCGACGGCTTGCCTTCGACCTTGTCGTCGGCGGTCACCAGGCAGGTGAAGGCGTCGGCGATGCCTGCGAGCGTGAGGACGAAGTCCACGTCGCGGCGCGCGGCGCGGGTGACCAGGGCGAGGCGCGCCTGCGTGCGAAGGGCCTGCACCATGGCGAGGCCGCCCGGCTGCATAAGCAGGCCGCGGCTGATTCGCTCCGTGAACGACTTCTCCGCGCGCAATCGCGCCAGCTCAACGGCCACGGGATCGTCCGGCGCGTGCAACGCGATGCGCGCGGCCTGCACGGCCGCCTCGACCGGAAGGCCGTGGCAGTGCTCCATCCAAGTCTCGTCGTCGAGCGCCAGCCCATCGGCAAGCAGCGCCTCGCGCAGCGACGCCACCCGATGCGGCGTGGTGTCGGCGAGCACTCCCTCGAACTCCATGCAGACGACGCGCATCTACCGATCCCTCCGCGCGTAGCTCTCGTCGAGCAACTCAATGGGATGCCGCGCGACGCCGCCGCGTCCCTCACGCACGAGCCCGGCGCCAATCTGCATCAGGCAGCCGGGATTGCCGGTCGCAACCATTGGAGTGCCCGTCGCCGCGATGCAGCGCATCTTGGCCGCGAGGACCCGCTCCGAGACGTCGGGTTCGATGAGGTTGAAGATGCCCGCGCTGCCGCAGCACTGCTCGCGGTCATCCAGCGGCGTATGCTCGAGTCCGGGAATGGCGGCGAGCACCTGCAGCGGCGGCGCGCCCAGCTTCTGCGCATGCTCCAGATGGCAGGGCGCATCGTACGTGATGCGCCGCGGCACGGAGGCACCGGGGATTGGTCCCGCCGCGGCGAGCAGTTCGCTGGCGTCGCGGACCTTTGCGCTGAACGCGCGCGCCCGGTCGCGCCACGCCGCGTCATCGGCGAGCAGTCCGCCGTACTCCTTCAGCATCGCGCCGCAGCCCGCAGAGTTGGTCGTGATGAACGCCGCGCCGCTGGCCTCGAACGCGGCAATGTTGATCTTCGCGAGGCGTCGCGCGGCGGCGGCGTCGCCGGCGTGCACGTGCAGGGCGCCGCAGCACTGCTGTCCCGGCGCGTCGCACAGCGCATAGCCATTCTCGGCAAGCACGCGCTCCGTCGCGCGGTTCACGTTGGTGAAGAGCCCCTCCATGACGCAGCCGGTCAGCGTCGCGACTGTGCCGCGCGTCGGCGGCGTGCGCGGCGTCCACGCCGCAGCCGGCTCGCGAGCCGTTGAGGCGAGCATCGCAAACGGGAAGCCGAGCGCACCCGGCAGGCGCGCGAGTTCGGCGGCGATGCCCGTGTCGCGCGCGAGGCGCGCGAACCAAAGCGCCAGTCGCAGGGGCGCGGGGCGCTCGAACACCCACAAGATGGCGCGCGCAATCAGCGGCAACGGACGCTTCTCCGCGAGCTGCTCGCGCGCCGCCTCGAGCAGGTGACCGTAGGGCACGCCGCTGGGGCAGGCCGATTCGCAGCCGCGGCAGCCAAGGCAGCGGCTCAGATGCGTGGCGACGTCGGGGTCGTCGAGCGTGACGCGTCCCTCAAGCGCGGCGCGCATCAGCACCAGCCGGCCGCGCGGCGAGTCGTTCTCGTCTTCGAGCGCGAGGTACGTGGGGCAGGCCTGCAGGCAGAAGCCGCAGTGCACACACGCGTCGAGTCCGGCGCGCGCGTGGGCGAGCGGCGACGAGGGATCGGCGACAGTGACCGGGGCGGCGAGCATGCTCATCCCATGATCCCCGGATTGAGCACGCCCGACGGATCGAAGGCGCGCTTCACGCCGTCGTTGAGCGCCTGCACGGCGGGCGACACGGGCACTCGCGGCGCCCGATGCGGCGCGGCGCGGCGCAACGCGAGCCAAAGCGTGGCGTCAGCGGGGTCGGCCTCACCGATAGCGGCGATCGCCGCGCGCGCCGCGGCGACGTACGCGGCGTTTCCGGCCAGCCGCACGAGCAGGGACTCCTGCGCCTGCGGCCCCAGTCGTCCTGCCGGCGCGACCTCGCAGGCAAGCGGCGGCGTGAGACTCCGGCGCAGCGCATCCTGCGCGTCGCGCGCACGCTCGCCGTTCACCGCGACCCGCCACGTCTCGTCCACGGCCGGGCGTGCGCGCAAGCGGAGGCTGACGCGCGTGATCGCGCCCAGCGATCCCCATGCGCCGGTCATCAGCCGCACGAGATCGAAGCCGGCGACGTTCTTCACGACCTTGCCGCCCGGACGCAGTACCTTGCCCGTGCCGTCCACGCACTCGAGTCCGAGCACGAGATCGCGCGGCAGGCCCAGCGCGTGCGCGAGCGGTCCATCGGTGGCGGTGGCAATCGTCGCGCCCACCGAGCCGTCGTCGCCGCCCCAGGGCGCCAACGGGCACCACTGGTTGTGCTTCGCGGTCGCGGCGTCGAGTTCGGCGATCGTCGTTGCCGCGCCGACGGTGATGGTCAGGTCGCCGGGTTCGTACTCGATGATGCCGTCGAAGGCGTCGAGGTGCAGCGGCGTTGCGTCGGCGCGCACCGGCGCGCCGCCATCAAGCCAGGTGCCGCGCCCCATGAGCCGGAGCGCGTGCCGCGACTCGGCGGCGTCGGTGATCACCGACGCGAGCTCGGCGCCCGACGAAGGGCGCAGCGTCATGAGGCACTCCCGCGCCGCGCGTCGCCTGCATCCACCGTCCGCCGTCCACCGTCCACCGTCACTCGCGTCGGCCTCCGCTCCCTGCAATACCGAATCGGCACGACTTTCCCCGGATTCGCCCGCCGCTCCGGATCGAACACGTCGCGCAGCCGGCACATCCCATCGAGCGTGTCGGGAGTGAAGAGCGCATCCATATACGGCAGCTTGTCCAGCCCCACGCCGTGCTCGCCCGTGATGGTGCCGCCCGCATCGATGCACGCCTGCATGATGGCCCTCATCGCCACGTGCACGCGCGCCGCCTCGTCACCGTCGTTGGCGTTGTACGGAATGTTGGGGTGCAGGTTGCCGTCGCCGGCGTGGAAGACGTTGCAGACGCGGACGCCGTTTGCCGCGCCGATCTCGGCGATCTGCGCCAGCAGGGCGGGGAGCTTGGTGCGCGGCACGACCGCGTCCTGCACCACCAGGTGCGGCGCGATGCGCCCCATCGCGCCAAAGGCCTTCTTGCGTCCCTGCCAGAGCTTCGCGCGGGCGGCCGGCTCGGTGGCAATGCGCACGTCGCGCGCGCCATGCGCGCGGCAGATGCGCTCGACGCCCTGCACATCTTCGTCGAGGCCGGCGGCCGCGCCATCCACTTCCACGAGGAGCACGGCGGCCGCGTCGGTGGGATATCCGGCCGCGTAGATGCTCGCTTCGACCGCCCCGACGGTGGCCTGGTCCATCATCTCCAGCGCGGCGGGGAGAATGCCGGCGGCGATGATCGACGAGACGGTCTGCGCGGCGTCATCGACGCTCGAGAAGTCGGCGAGCAGGGTGACGATGCGCTCCGGATTGGGCGTCAGCTTCACCGTCAGCTCGAGCGCGACGCCGAAGCATCCCTCACTGCCGACAAAGGCGCCGATCAGGTCATAGCCGCCGTGGTCCGCATCGAGCTCCACGACCGTGCCGTCGGGAAGCGCCACGCGCGCGGCGACGACGTGGTTGAGGGTCACCCCGTACTTCAGACAGTGCGGACCGCCCGCGTTCTCGGCGAGGTTGCCGCCGAGCGTGCAGGCAGTCTGCGACGACGGGTCAGGGGCGTAGTGCAGCCCGTGCGCGGCCGCGGCCTTGGTGAGCGTGACATTGACGACGCCCGGCTCCACGCGCGCGACGCGGCGCACGGGGTCGATGGCGATGATGCGCTTGAGCCGATTCAGTCCGAGCAGGACGACGCCGTCGGCGAGCGCGCCGCCGCTCAGCCCCGTGCCCGCACCGCGGGCGACGAATGGAGCGCCGGCGCGCGCGAGTTCGCGCACCACCTCAAGCGCCTCGTCGGCGTTGGCGGGGAAGACGGCGAGCGACGGCAGGCGATGATACCCCGGCAAGCCGTCGGACTCATAGACGAGCAGCTCTGCGGGCCGGTCGAGGACGTGCGTGTCGCCGACGATCGAGCGGAGGGAAGCGGCGAGGGACACGGTCTCTAATCTACAGTCCAGTCTTAGGGAAAGTGACGGTGGACGGACGACGGTGGACGGTGGATGGCGCGCAAAAAGCCACGCGCCCGAATCCGCTAGGATCCGGGCGCGTGGGGCCGCGGCCTCTACCGGGAAGGCGCGGCGCGGTCAGCTCACGTTGGCCCAGAAGCCGGACAGCGAACGGCCCTCGGGCGAGGCGCGCAGCTTTTCGAATGCGCGCTCGCGAATCTGCCGGATGCGCTCACGGGTCACGCCCATCAGCGCGCCAATCTTCTCCAGCGTCATCGCCTCGGCCCCTTCATCGAGGCCGTAGTAGAGGTTGAGGATCTTGCGCTCGCGCGGGGTGAGGTAGCCGGCGAAGACGCGGCGGATGGTTTCGCGCATCAGCTTCACGTCGGTCACTTCCTCGATCTCGGCGCCGTCCGCGCCGGAGAAGCGCTCGCCCAGCGTGCAGGCTTCGCGATCACTGCGGTCCACCGGCGCGTCCAGCGAGAGCTCGGTGGCGGACATCTGCTTGGAGGCGCGCACCTGCTCGGGGGTTTCCTCGAGGAGGCGGCCGATCTCGTGGTCCGTGGGGTCGCGGCGCAACACCTGCGCCAGGACCGTCTCGGCGCGCGAGAGGCGAATGAGCTGCGAGTTCTGGTTGAGCGGGATGCGCACGGAGCGCGTCTGCTCGGCAAGCGCCTTGAGCACCGCCTGACGAACCCACCACACGGCGTACGAGATGAACTTGACGCCTTGATCGGGATCGAACTTCCGCACCGCCTTGAGGAGTCCCTCGTTGCCGATGGCGACGAGTTCGGACAGGTCGAGGCCGTGGCCTTGATACTTCTTGACGTACGAGATGACGAACCGGAGGTTCGCCGTCACCAGCCGCTCAGCGGCGGCCTCGTCCCCTTTCTGCGCCAAGCGCGCCAGTCGCCGCTCTTCGGCGGCATCGGAAATCAGGGGGAGCTTCTGAATGTCCTGCAGGTACTGGTCGAACGCGGTCGATGGAGACGAACGGAAAAAACCCTTGGCCTTCTGTTCCGTCTGCTGCATTACGCACCCCGTTACGGCATTGGGCGTGGAACGGGCGGGGACCGCAGCGCCCGTCGAATCAGCTTGCAGGGAACGCCAGCATAGAATTGGGTACAAGTGATGCGCAACACCCAAATTTCGTGCCGCGCGCTTAATCCCTCCATTTCAACACCATAAGCTGTTGAAAATAAACAGTTTAGGCGGGTTAATTGAAATGTGATGCGGAGCAAGTTGAGCGCCGTACTCAGGCACAGCACTGACCAGAATTTGGCCGAATTTCTTCGCTATCGGCAGGCGGCGATCGCGGCGCGCACACGCGCCTCGTCAATCGCGATGGCGAACGAGCCGTCGCCCGGGATCATCTCGCCCAGGCGTGCGGGGAGCGCGTAGCGCGCGCCCTGTCCCTGCGCCTTCTTGTCGCCGCGCGTGAGCGCGACGATCGCGTCGTCACTGAACTCCGGCGGCACGCGCACCGGCAGTCCGAGCGCCACGCAGAGCGCCGACACTTCGTCGGCAAGCCCCGGGAGCGTCAGCCCCGCCAACTCGCCGAGTCGCGCCTCGACCACCATGCCGATGGCGACGGCGTCGCCGTGCAGGAGGCGGTATCCGCTCAGGTGTTCGACCGCGTGGCCGATGGTATGGCCGAAGTTGAGGATGCGGCGCCGGCCGCTCTCGCGCTCATCCCCGGCCACGACGTCGACCTTCACGCCGAGGCTGCCGAGCACCAGTCGGTGCGCGAACTCCGCGGAGATGTCAGGGGAGAGCAGAGCCGCCCCGTGCGCGGCGATCCAATGGAAATACGGTTCGTCGGCGATGACGCCGTGCTTGATTGCCTCGGCCATTCCCGCGCGGCGGTGCTCGGCGGGGAGGGTCTGCAGGGCGAGCGGATCAATCAGCACGAGCGCCGGCTGGTGGAACGCGCCCACGAGGTTCTTCCCGTGGCGCGTGTCCACGCCGGTCTTGCCGCCGATCGCGGCGTCGATCATCGCGACAAGCGATGTTGGCACCTGCACGACCGGGACGCCGCGCAGGTACGTGGCGGCGACAAAGCCCGCGAGATCGCCGCAGACGCCGCCACCCACGGCGACGACTACCGTGTCGCGCCCGAGCTGGCGGGCGAGCAGCTCGTCGGTGAGCGCCGCCCACTGCGCGCGCACCTTGCTCCCCTCCCCGGGTGGGAACGAGAGCAGGTCGGCGCCAAGCGCCGCGGCGAGCGGCGCAGCGTATCGCGGGGCGACGTTGGCGTCGGCGATGACGATCGGGCGGTGGCTGGGGGCGCGCTCGGTGATCATCGCGGCGGCGCGCGCCGCGTCGGCGAGCGCACCCGCCTCCACTGCGATACGCGCGCCGTGCAGTTGGAATTCGTCTACCACATGACCTCTCCCGCGCCGGCGCGACGATTGGCCACGCGCGCTAGCACGAAGAGCAGGTCGGAGAGCCGGTTGAGGTAGACAATCACGACCTGCGGCACTTCGACGTCGCGCTGCAGGCGCACGACGGCGCGCTCGGCACGGCGGCAGACCGTGCGCGCGACGTGCAGCGCCGCCGACTTCGGCGTGCCGCCGGGGAGGATGAAGGCCTTGAGCGGCTCCAGCTCGGATTCGCCGTCATCGATGGACCGCTCCATCTGCGCGATGCGCTCGTCGGAGATGCGCGCCTTGTCGAGCTGTTCGCGCATCTTGTCGAGGTTGGGCGTGGCGAGCAGCGCGCCGATGGCGAAGAGATCGCGCTGAATGGGGGCCAGCACTTCATCGATGCGCGGCATCATCTCCGCCGAGCGGGCCACACCGATGATCGCGTTGAGTTCGTCGATGTCGCCGTACGCCTCAACGCGCGGGTGGTCCTTGCTGACGCGTCCGCCGCCGAAGAGGCCCGTGTCGCCTTCATCACCGGTGCGCGTGTAGATCTTGAGGGTCATGGCGGGAAAGATAGCCGATGGGGGACGGTGCGCGGCGCGCGCGTGGCGGGCGCGCGTGGGGTGTGCGTCAGTCGAGGCCGAGCAGCCGGCGGATGAAGGACAGTTGTCCACGGTTGGACGGCGTGGCCGTTCCCGTGCCGAGCGTGCCCGCCGCCGGCTCCGTGGGCAGGCGGTACGAGTCGGGGAAGAGGTCGGCGAGGTGCGCCTGCAGGCGTTCGGGCGACCCCGGCTCGCGGTAGCGGAAGCAGTACTGATCGAGCACGCGGCCGAAATCCGAGGCGGTGGGTCGGTCCTCGCGCACCTTGTCGAGCGCGGCGCGCATCAGCGAGGCCAGCGACGGACTCAAGTCGGGGATGAACCGGGTGACGTCGGGGACCGGTGCAACGACCACCTCGTCGATCGCCGCCTCTGTTTCGGTCTCGGTGAACAGCGGCTTCAGCGCGAGCAGCTCGAACAGCACAATGCCCATCGCGAAGATGTCGCTGCGCCAATCCACCTGGCCGCCGAGGATCTGCTCAGGGCTCATGTAGTGCTTCTTGCCCATCATCAGCGGGCGACGGGCCGCCGGGTCGATCATCGTCTTCGCCTTGGCGATGCCGAAGTCGCCGAGCTTGACGTGGCCATCCCAGGTGAGGAGCACATTGCCGGGCGAGACGTCGCGGTGCACGATCTCCAGGCGCCGCCCGGTGCGGTCGACGAAGTTGTGGGCGAAGTCGAGGGCGCGGCAGAGACGGCTGGCGATGTAGGCCGCGAGGGCCGGGCTCATCGGCTGCCCCAGCTGGCGGTGCCGGTCGATGAGCGCGCGCAGTGTGACGCCCTTGATGTACTCCATGGCGATGAAGTACTCGCCCCCCAGCTGCCCGAGCTGGTAGATCTGCACGATGTTGCCGTGCACGAGGTTGGCGGAGAGCTTGGCCTCGTCGATGAACAGCTGCAGCCATTCCGGCTGTTCGGCGTAGCGGTCGTGGATGATCTTCAGTGCGATCTGCTTGGTGAACCCGGCCGGTCCGATCTGCTCCGCCTCGTAGACGGTGGCCATGCCGCCGCGGGCGACCTTGCGAACGAGGCGGAACTGGCCGGCGTACTCGATGAGGCGACCTTCGTTGTCCATATGCTTGAGTGCGGAGGGACGAGGGCGGGTGCGGAGGCGTAGAGCGGAGGGACGAGTGGGGGGACGGGAGCGGGGGGACGGGAGCGAGCAGCGCGGGTTGTTTCGGCGTCGGGCGGTTGCGAGCTTTCACGGATGCGTCACGAACTACGGGACTTCACGATCATCGGCGCGGGGCCCACGGGGCTCTTTGCGCTCTTCTACGCTGGCATGCGCGGCGCGTCGGCGCAAATCGTGGATGCGCTTGACCAGCCGGGGGGCCAGCTGGCGGCGCTGTATCCCGAGAAGCTGATCTTCGACGTCGCCGGCTTCCCCGAGGTGCTCGCGAAGGACCTCGTCCACGCGCTCGAGCGACAGGCGGCGCGCTTCGGTCACCCCATTCATCTCGGCCAGGTGGTGAGTGGACTCGCGGAAGAGGACGGGCACTTTGTGCTGCGAACGGCGACTGATGAGTTTCCGAGTCGGGCCATCGTGATCGCGGCGGGCATCGGCGCCTTCTCGCCGCGTCGGCTGCCGCAGGCCTGCGCCGCGCCGTGGTACGGCAACGGGATTGACGACCGCGTGCTCAACCCCGCCGGACTCACGGGGAAGCACGTGGTGATCATCGGCGGCGGCGACACCGCGTTTGATTGGGCGCACCAGCTGCAGGGGCGCGCGGCGAGCGTGACGCTGGTGCACCGCACCGACCGGTTCCGCGCGCACCACGCGACGGTGGAGATGGTGCAGGCGGATGTCGCCGCGGGGAAGACAGCGCTGTTCACGTTCCATGAATTGCATGAGATCCACGCGGTGGACGGCCGCATTCATGAACTCGAGCTGCGCGGAGTGAAGACCAAGGCCACCACCCGCGTGCGTTGTGATGTGGTGCTGCCGATGCTCGGATTCGTGAGCGACCTCGGCGCGCTGGCGCAGTGGGGCCTGACGCTCGAGAAGGACGAGATCGTCGTCAACTCACAGATGGAGACCGGGCGCCCCGGCATCTACGCGGCCGGCGACATCGTGACGTATCCTGGCAAGCTGAAGCTCATCGCCACGGGCTTCGCCGACGCGACGGTGGCGGTGAACCAGGGGTACCACTGGATCTATCCGGAGAAGAAGATCAATCCGGGGCATTCCTCGAACTTGGCGGTCTTTGGGCAGAAGGACGATTGAGGATTTGGATCGAGGATTGCGATTCAGGACGGCGATTGAGGAATGCGATTAGCGATTGGGGGTGCGGCGACGCACCCCCAGTTTCGTGTCGCCCTCCGCCGGGCGGAGTGCCTTGATCGCCGTCAGCAGTTGCCGGCGGATCTGCACGAGCAAGTCCACGTATTCATCGCGCGGCGGCCACGGGGTCCCACCGAGGGCGTCGATCCAGACGAGCGCTTCGCGGACCGATCCCAGCGCGTACGTGTAGAAACGAGCGCGGTCGTGTCGAGCGCCACGGGAGTACCCCTCGGCGATATTGGCGCCAATCGAGCCGATGGCCCGGACGAACTGATGCGTGACGTCCAAGGACACCCGAGCGCCAAGGCGCGCGGCGTCGTCGCGGCAACGCGTTCCGAGGTACGACGCCATGCGATACATCCGCGTGCGCCAGAGCGGGTCGCCATCGAGCGCGCGCGGCGGTCTGGCTTCGTAGGCAGCGAAGTCGAGAGGAGGAAGCGTCATGGGTGGAGCATGACGGCGACAACTCCGGGTCGCGTCACCAAACCCACGCCGCCCCCACCAATCCATCGCCAATCCCGTTCCGAGGTCGTAGTCCTGAATCGCAATCCTCGGTCCGAATCCTAATTCGGTTGTTGACAACTATTAGAGCAGCGACAGAAATTTCTCCGGTGCGCCGCCTCCTCCTCGCCCTCCTGTTCCCGGCCGCCCTGCGTGCGCAGGACATCGTCTGCGATCGGGGTGACACTGAGGTGCTGCGGCTGGAGTTCACCGGCAACGCCGCCTTCCCGTCGTCGGTGCTCGCCAATGGCATCGCCACGACGCCGTCCACCTGGGCGCGGCGCTGGACCAAGCTCCTCGGCACGCGCTACTGCCTCGATCCCGTCGAGTTCCCGCGCGATGTGATTCGCCTCGTGGTGTTCTACCGCAACCACGGATATCTGGGCGTGTCGGTGGACACGATGGTGACGCGGCTGTCGCCATCGCAGGTGGCGGTCCGCTTCGTGATCACCGAGGACTACCCGACGCGCGTGCGCACGCTTGAGGTGAAGGGGCTCGAGGACGCCGTCGGACGCGATGAGGTGGCGCGTGACCTGCCGCTGCGTCTTGGCGCGCCGTTCGATCGCGGCGCGCTCGCGGCGACGCGCGACACGCTCACGCGCCGCCTGCGCAACCGGGGCTATCCCGACGCCGAGGTGCTGGTCAACTACGAGACCGACGCGGACCGTCGTGCGGCGTCGGTGACGTTCACGGCTCACCCCGGAACGCGCGCGCGCATCGGCGTGGTGCAGGTGCAGGTGCGACCCGTCGGGGCCGCCGCGCTGGTGGACACCGCGACCGTGCGTCGGCTCGCTGGCCTGTCGAGTGGCAGCTGGTACCGGCAGCAGGATCTCGAGCGGGCAAAGCGCGCGCTCTACGCCGGGCAGCTCTTCGCGCAAGTGAGCGTGGAGCCCGACACGGGCACGGCGCGCTCCGACACCACGGTGCGCGTCGCGGTGAGCGTCGCCGAAGCGCGGATGCAGCATGCGCGCGTGGGCGGCGGGTGGGGGACGCTGGACTGCTTCCGCGCCTACGCCGACTACACGCACCTGAACGTCGGGCGTCGCGCGACGCGGGTGGACCTTCGCGCGCGCCTCTCGCGCATCGGCGTGGGCCGGCCGCTCGATGGACTCGAATCGCTCTGCACCAACGAAGCCCGCGCGGACGTCTTCGGCGGCGACCTCAACTACTCGACGAGCGTGACGATCACGCCGCCGACGTCGGCGCGCGCCGCGGTGCAGCCGTCGCTGACGGTCTTCTCCGAGCGCCGCTCCGAGTACAACGCCTACCTGCGCACGACGCCAATCGGCGCGGCGCTCTCGCTCGGCCGCGGCAGCGGACGCCTGTCGCAGTCGGCGTCCTACACGCTCGAGTACGGCGAGACCGAGAGTTCCCCCGCCTTTCTCTGCGCGGTGTTCAACGCCTGTGACAGCGGCGACCAAGAGGTGCTGCTCCGTCGCCAGCGGCTGGCGGTGCTGGGCGCGTCGTTCACGCGGGAGAACACAGACAACCCCACGTCGCCGGGGCGCGGCACGGTGCTGCGCGGCGAGGCGCGACACGCGTCGCGCGAGGTCGGCTCCGACGCGCGCCTGCAGTTCACGCGCTTGACGCTTGATGGCGCCGCGTACGTGACCTTGGGCACCGATGTGGTGCTGGCGGCCCGCCTGCGCTGGGGCGCCGTGCTCGGGCCGGGTGCGTACGTGCCGGTGCAAGAGCGGCTCTACGCGGGCGGTGCAACGACGGTGCGCGGCTTCCGGCAGAACGAACTGGGGCCCGTGGTCTACAACGTGTCGGCGTACGACACGGTCCGCGCCGACGGCACGATCGGCGGCAACCCGGCCGACACGTCGCAGGTGGTCTACCTGCGCGCCGACCCCAACGCGGTGAGCCTGCGCACCATTCCCACCGGTGGCAACGCGATGCTCGTGGCGAACCTCGAGGCGCGCGTGCGCAGCCCGGTGCTGGCCGACATCCTGCAGCTCGCCTTCTTCGCCGACGCGGGGCGCGTGTGGAATCGCGGGACCGCACAGCCGCTGAACATCGGATCGGTGCAGTGGACGCCGGGTGTCGGCGCGCGGGTGCGCACGCTCGTCGGGTTGATTCGCGTGGACATCGGGTACAATCCGTATCAGCGCGCCGATGGCGCGGCGTACTTCGACGCCCCCATCGCCGCGGGCGGCCAGCTGTACTGCGTGAGTCCCGGCAACACGCTGCGCGTCGTCTCAACGTCGGCGCTCGGCGCGCCGCCGTCGGCCGGCGTGATGCTGCAGGAGAGCGGGACCTGTCCAGCCTCGTTCGCGCCGCCGCGCGAAACGAGCGTGCTCAAGCGGCTCGCTTTCCAGTTCTCCATCGGGCAGGCGTTCTAGGATGATTCGCCGCCGCTACGTCGCCGTCGCCAGCGCGATCGCGATCCTGCTGATGGGATCGGCGGTGTTCGCGGCATTGGCCGGCCTCACGCGCTCCGCGGCGGGGCGTGAGTGGATTCGCGCGCAGGCGGAGCGGCTGCTCGCTGGCGCAACGCACGGCAAGATTCACATCGGGGCGATCGGCGGGAGCTTCCTCACCGGGCTGACCATCGACTCGCTGGAGATTCGCGAGCCGAACGACTCGCTCTTCGTCGCCACCGGGCCGCTGCGCGTGACGTACGACCCGCGCGACATCGCCGACGGCGTGATCTTCCTGCGCTCGCTCGACGTGCAGCGCCCGGTGGTGCGGCTGCAACGGCGCAACGACGAGTGGAACTACCGTTCCATCTTCCCCAGGGGCGCGCCGAGCACGGGGCCGCGCCGCGGGTTTGGGAGCCGCATCTCGCTGGAGAACGTGCGCATCCGCGACGGCGAGGTGCGCGTCGCCTGGCCTTGGTCGCCGACCGATTCGCTGCGTGGCGCGCGGCGCGACAGCGCGATCACCGTCGCCCTCGCCGACACGGCGGGCGGCGTGCGCCGCATTGGCCCGAACGAGTTCGAGAAGGAGTGGAAGTGGAGCGGCATCGCCATGCAGCTCGCCCACGCGCACCTGGCGGACCCGGACACGAGCGGCCACCACCTGGAGATCGCGCGCCTCGACATGGTGGAACGCTACCCGCCGTTCAGCATCCGCAACGCGCGCGGCACCTTTTGGCGGCGTGGCGATTCGCTCTGGATCGACGTGCCGCGGTTCGACCTCGCCGGCTCGAGCGGCAGCGCGACGGGCAAGGTGGTCTGGGGCAGCGGCCTGCCCACGCGCTATGACGTGCGGGTGCGCGGCGACACGGTCTCGATGCGCGATGTCGCCTGGGTGTGGGACGGGCTGCCGGAGACGGGCGGCGGGCGCATGGACCTCCGCATCCGGAATGCGCGCGACCTGCGCGTCATGGACTACGCGCTGACGAACATCGACGTGCGCAGCATGGACTCGCGCCTGCGCGGGCGGATGACCTTCGGCGTCGGTGGACCGGTGCTCGTCGTCAAGGACGTGGCGCTCGAGGCGACGCCCATCGACTTCCGCCTCATCGAGCGCTTCAGCGGCGAGCCCCTGCCGCTGCCGTGGCGCGGCGCGATCACCGGGACGGTGCGCGCGCGCGGCGGGCCGGTGAACCGGTGGATGCTCGACGACGGTCGGTTCACCTTTGCCGACTTCAACGTGCCCGGGGCGACGGCGCGCGGCACGATGCGCGGCGAGCTGGACATCCTCTTCCCGGAATTCACCGCCTTCCGCGGCGTGACGGTCGAACTCGCCGAACTCGACCTCCGCACGCTGCAGGCGCTGGACACCGCCTTTGTGCGCCTCAACGGCATCATCGCCGGGCGCGCGGTGCTCGACTCTTCGTGGCTCGACGTCCGCTTCAGCGACGCGGACATCACGCACCGCGACGGTGACGCGCCCGTCTCGCGCTTCACCGGGGCGGGGCGCGTGACATGGGGCGAGGAGTTCATGCACTACGACGTCGCGATGGCCGCGCTGCCGCTCTCGCTGACGGCCGTGGCGCGCTCGTATCCGCGCCTGCCGGCGCGCGGCGAGTACAGCGGGCCGCTGCGCGTGAAGGGGACGACGGAGCAGCTGAACGTCGTGACTGACCTCGTCGGCGACGCGGGGCGCCTGGAGGTGGATGGTCTCTTCGACATCACGTACCCGGGCTATCGCGCCACCGCGCGCGGCGGGGCGGCAGGGCTCGACCTGCAGCGATTCCTGGGGCGATCGGACGTGCCGCAGACGGCGATGGCGCTGCATTGGTCATCGGATCTCGTCGGCGACTCGCTCGCCGACCTGCGCGGCGCCGCGACGGTGCGACTGGAGCGGTCGCTGGTGGACAGCGTGCGCGTGTACGGCGGCGATGTCCAAGTGCGCTTCCTCGGCGGCACGCTCGCCGTGGACTCACTGCGTGTGGAGAGCGCGGCCTTCACCGCGCAGGCGCGCGGCCGACTGGCACTCGCCGCCGGGCGCGCCGGCGACTCGGTGGCGTTTCGGCTCTCGCTTGACTCGCTCGGCGGCTTCCGGCGCGCGCTGGCGCGGCTGACCGCCGACGCGGACACCGCCGTCGCCGCGCGCGTCGCTGAGACGCGCGACACGTCGGCGCTTGATGGGCTGCTGCGCGTGGACGGCGCCGTCGGTGGCGCGTGGCCCGCGCTGCGCGTGAACGCGGCCGTGCGCGGACGCGACGTGCACGTCGGGCGCACGACGATCCGGGAGGTCGATGCGGAGGCCCGGCTCGCCCTTCCCACCGACTCGCTGCGCGGCACCGTGCGCGCCCGCCTGGACGGCCTCACGGTGAGCGGCGTGCGACTCGACGCCGTCACGGCCGACGTGCAGCTGCCGTCGGGCGGGCGCGCAGTGTCTGACGTGCGTATGGACTTCGCCAACGGCCCGGTAGCCGTGGCCCGCGCGAACGCCACCTGGATGCGAGACACCACCGACGTGCGCCTCGAGCGACTGCGCGTCTCGACGTCGGGGAACGACTGGGCGCTGCTCGCACCGGCGCTGGTGCGGCGCGCCGCGGCGACATGGAGCGTGGACTCCCTCGTGATGGTGGGTCGTGCCGCAGGGCGCGTGGCCGTGCGCGGACGCTTCCCCGACCGTGCGGATCTCGCCGCCCGCCTCGACGCCGCCGACGTTCCGCTCGCCGACGCGGGCGAGCTGCTGCAGTCAGCGACGGAGTTGCGCGGGCGCCTCTCGCTCAGCGCCGAGGTGGCGGGAACGAGAGACGCCCCGCAGATGCTCCTGGCGGCCGACCTGCGGGACGCGCTGCTCGCCGGCGCGGACATCGAACGGATGTCGCTGACCGGACGATACGCCGCTCGGGTGCTCGAGTCGTCGCTGCGCACGCTGCGCGGGGGCGCCACGGCGCTCAGCATCGACGCGGCGCTCCCGGTGGACCTGTCCCTGCGCGCGGTGTCGCGGCGTGTCCTCGATGAGGCGCCGCTGCGGGCGCGCATTCGTTCCGACTCCGCGGGACTCGCCGCGCTGGAGACGCTGACGCACGAAGTGGCCCGCGCACAGGGTGCGCTCTCGCTCGACGTCACCATCGGCGGCTCCCTGCGCGCGCCGTCGGCCACCGGCGCGCTCCGCGTGCAGGGCGGTGGCTTTGAACTGCCGGGGCTCGGCACGGCGTGGCGCGACGTGGAGGCTGACATCGGCTTCCTCGGCGACTCGGTCGCCGTGCGCCGTGTGACGGCCACCAGCCGTGGCGAACGCGAAGGCCGCGCCACGCTGTCGGGCTGGATGGGGCTCCGCGACTTCAAGGACCCGCGCTTCGACCTGCGCCTCGCCACGCAGGGCTTCACCGCCATTCGCAAGCCGCGCGTTGCGGACCTCGAACTGACCGGCGAACTCCGGATCGCCGGCGCGAAGACGGCGTCCACTCTCACCGGCGCCATGACCGTCGACCGCGGGACGATCTACATCCCCGACATCTTCACGAAGAACCTCATCTCGCTCGACGATCTGGAGCTGATCGACACCTCGGCGCTGGCCGACCACGGCATCCTGCCGCGCGCGCCGTCGCGGGTGATCGAGAACCTCACCGTGCGCGACGTCCCCGTGCGCATGGGGCGCGATGTGACCCTGCGCTCGTCCGAGGCGAACATCTCGCTCGGCGGCGACGTGCGCATCACCGCCGCGCCGGTGCAGCGCGGGCGCGACGCGGGACGCTACCAACTGGCGCTCACCGGTGCGTTGCAGACGCTGCGCGGCTCGTATCGGCTCAACGCGGGGCCGGTGCAGCGCACGTTCGAGGTCGAGGGCGGCGAAGTGCGATTCCGCGGCGACCCGGATCCCAACCTCGCCGAGATGGACATTCGCGCCCTGCACACCGTGCGGACGTTCTCGCAGAACACGGCGCGTCAGGACGTGCGCGTGCGCGTCAACATCGGCGGCACGCTCGGCTCGCCGCGCGCGACGTTCTCCACGCCCGACTCGGCGCGCGTCTCGGACAGCGACATCCTGAGCTACCTGATCACCGGCGCGCCGAGCAACGAGATCGTGGGACGCAGCGGCGGCGTGTCGTCCACCGCGTACCGTCTGGTGCTCTCGTCATTCGGCTCCGTGATCGGCAGCAAGATCCCGACGGGGCTGTGCACCGACGCGCAGTTCACCACCGCCGGGCTCGACCAGTACACCGGCGGGTTACGCGACGTCGGCAGCAGCATCCTCAGTGGGTCGCGCTTCAACTGCGCCAAGCAGCTCACCGACCGCGCCTTCGTGCGACTCGACGCCGGGCTGTGCAGCATCGGGCAGCTGCTGGGGCAGGGCGGCTCGTTCGACCCGCTGACGCTCACCGAGGCGATGGGGCTCAAGGTGGACTACCGCTTCAACTACGGTGTGTCCGCGTCGGCCGGTCTCGACCCATCCACCAGCGCCGCGTTGTGCACACGCGACGCGGTGGTCCGGGGATTCGCCCCCACGCCGCGCCAGTTCGGGTTCGACCTCTTCCGCGCGTGGCAGTTCTGAACCAGCGGACCGCGCTCATCGTAAATCCCGCCTCCCGCGCCGGAGCGCGGTCCGAGGCGGCCGTGTTGCGCGCGTTCAGCGAGGTCGGCACATCACCGACCGTGGAGCACACGCGATGCCCCGGCGACGGATCCCGCGCCGCTCGCGAACTCGCCGTCGCGCACGACCGACTCCTCGTGCTCGGCGGCGACGGCACAGTAATGGAGGCGGCAACGGGGCTCGCCGACGTCGGCGCGGACCTGCCGATCGGCATTCTCCCCGCGGGCACCGGCAACCAGTTGGCTCGCGCGCTCTCGATTCCGCTGTCGCCGGCGCGGGCCGCGGCCGCGCTCCACGGCGCGACGGGGCGGCGGATCGACGCTGCGGTGCTGAACAACCGACGCCGCGTGGGGATCGGCGCCGGGCTTGGTCTCGATGCCGCGATGATCGCGGGCGCCCGCGGAGGCCTTAAGCGAGCGCTGGGCCCGGCATCGTACGTCGTCAGCGCCACATCTGCCGCGCTGTCGCCCGTGCGCTTTCCGCTCCGAGCCGTCGTCGATGGTCGAGTCATTGAGCGCACCGCCTCCGTCGCGATGGTCCTCAACCTCGGACGGCTCTTCGATGGACTCCTGGAAGTGGCGCCGGGCGCCTCGCTGACCGATGGACTGCTGGATCTCGTCATCGTCGACGCGCGGAACCTGCTGGACGCGTTGACCTTTTCGGTGGCCGAGATCCTGCTTCGACGTCGACACGCCGATGCACGATGGACCTTCGCCCAAGGGCGTGAGATCTCCCTCCAGACCGATCAGGCGGGAGTGCTGGCGCAGGCTGATGGTGACCTGATCGAACCCACGCCGCTGGCCCTGCGCGTCGAGCCGCAGGCGCTGCATCTATTGATGCCAACCGGCGCACGGCTGGTGTAGCCAAGTCGGCCGCCGCCGCGCGGCCGCCCCCCGCAGGGCCTTGGCGTCCCGGGGTGCCTCGAACCCCCTGTCGCAGACCAGCGAATTGCTGTATGGATTATGGACAGCAAATTCTGGCTGTCAGTTCTCGCGTCACCGTCCAGAAGACACCGTGGCAAACTCAACGCCTACCGGCCATCCGGACCCACAAACGCTCGACGATCAGGTGCGGCTTGTGCTGCGCGAGATGCCGCGCGATCAGGGGGCGGTGATCGAGGCGGTTCTACAGCAGCGCGCCATGCAGGTGGCCACCGCCGAGCGGCGGCTGCTGCGCGTGCAGCACCTGCACGAGGCGGCATCGTCGCTCTTGCGTTCGCTGGATCGTGACGCGCTGGAGCTCGATGTTGCGCTTCAGCTGTTGAGGGTGGTGCCAGCAGACGGCGTGGTAGTCGCGCGTCCACCGGCGTCCGCCACCGACGCTGCGGACGTGCGTGTGCATGTCACCCCGGATGGCCAGGCCCCGCTGGACTCCGCGACGCAGGTGAGCGCTGCCTTCGGCGAGGTGGTTCGCACCGGTCGCGCGGTTCGCCAGACCGTGGCCGGCGATCAGCAAATGGCGGTCATCGCCGTGCCGGTCATGCAGGGGTTCCGCCTGGTGGGACTGATCGGAGCGTACTGCCCTGTGGCCTCCGCGTTCAGCGATGGTGACTTCGACGCGGCGCAGACGCTCGCCACGCACGCCGCCACGGCGCTCTTCAACGCCGCGCTCTACGAGCAGAGCGAACGCGATCGGCGGCAGAGCGGCGCCCTGGCGTCGCTGGCGCAGGCGCTCGGATCGGCCACCCGGCTGCCGGAGGTGCTCCGGCTCGCGTTGCGCCACGCCATCGCGCTGTTCGGCGTAGAGGGGGCGGACATCGCGCTGCGGCGCGACGACTATCTGCAGATCATCTCGGCCGAGGGGGTGGCGCGCTCGCTGCAGGGGATGTTCCTGCCGATCAACGCCTCTGTCTCGGGGCGGGCGACGCGCGAGGCCCGCGCGATCATCGTAAACGACGCGGCGTTGGAGTCCGATTGCTTTGAGCCAACGCGGCGGCTCGCGTCGATCCAGCGCAGTGTCGTGGCTCCGATGCTAGCGGGCGGAGAGGTGGTCGGCGTGCTCAGCATTGTGAACCGCCAGCGTCCGTTCGACGACGAAGACGCCCGCATGCTGCAGCAGTTCGCGTCGCAGGTGGCGGTGGCCATCGTCAACGCCCGGCTCTACGACGAGGCGGCCGAAGCGCAGCGGGAGATCAGCGCGGCGTTTGAGGCGATCGGCGACGGCATTGTCGTGCTGGACGCCGAGGCGCGCGTCGTGCGATACAATGCCCAGTTTCTCGAAATCGCCGGCTTGCCGACAGACGACGGAGCGCGCGGGCGCGATTTCTACGACGCGATCCTGCACGAGCCCCGAGTGCTCTCCGAGGCGACCGCCGTCGGCCAGGCCATCCTCGAAGGCCAGACGTCGCGCGAGCGCCTGCGCTCGGCGTGGAACGGACGGGTGCTCGAGGTCCTCGCGGCGCCGCATCCGGGAAGCGGCGGCGCCGTGGTCTCGGTGAGTGATGAGACGGCCTTCAGCGCGCTGGCCGACCGCCATCGCCTTGTGGTGGACAACACCTCGGACGCGATCCTGATCACGTCCGCGGAGGGCGTCATCGAGTTTGCCAATCCAGCGGCGCAGCGCCTGTTTGGCGGCGATGCGGCGCTGGAGGAGGCGCGCCTTGGCGCGCTGGTTCCCGCTGGCGAGGCGACGGTGTGGGCCGAGGCGATCAGCCGAACGCGACGAGGCGAGGAGGCACGCATCGACGGGACGATCCTCCCCGCTGAGGGGACGCGCCATCATGTGTCCGTGCGAATGGCGCCGATGTCCGATGCAGAGCGGGTGAGCCATCTGCTCATCTCCCTGCGCGACGTGACGGAGGAGATCCGGGCCCGCGACGAGATGCTGGCCGCCAACGCGCGGTATCGGGACCTGGTGGAGACGGCCACGGACGCGATCGTGACGCTGGACCTCGGCGGCATCCTGACCTCGGTCAATGCGGGCGCGGAACAGCTGTCCGGCATCGGCCGGTCGGATATCGTGGGTCGGTCATTCGCATCCTTCCTCGAGCCTTCGGAGACGACGGTCGCGATGGAGGTCTTCACGGCGGCCGTTGCCGGAACGCCGGGGCGCGTCGAACTCACGTTCACCCGTCCCGACGGCGCCGCTCGCCTGCTCTCGGCCTCGGTCGCGCCGCTGCGGCGGGCGGGCGTGGTGGTGGGCTTGCTCGGCGTTGCGCGCGACGTCACCGAGGAGCGGGCGCAGGCGGTCGCGCTGCAGACCGCGGAGGCGCGGTACACGCGGCTGGTCGAAGCCGCGGAGGACGCCATCGTCTGCATCGACGAGGAGGGCAACCTCACCGCGGTGAACCGCGCCATCGAAACGGTGTTCGGCCGCTCGCGCGACGAGCTTCTTGGCCGTCCGTTTGCGGAGCTGCTCGACGAGTCGGAAGCGCCGGCGATGTGGCAGGCCTTCGCGCAGGCGCTGCAGGGGGAGCGTTCGCGCTCGACCATCCGCTTCACGCGCCCCGGCGGCGTGCGCGGCTTCGCCACCCTGGTGGGGGCCCCCATCATCGAGGGAGGGCGCGTGACGGGCGTGATCGCCATCGCGCGCGACGTGACCGACGAGCGTCTGCTCCTCGACCAAGCGATCCGGCAGGATCGTCTGGTGGCGATGGGCGAACTGGTGGGCGGCGTGGCCCATGAGGTGAACTCGCCGCTCACGAGCATCCTGGCGTACGCGCAGGTGCTCGAGCGCGGGGTGGGCGGCGAGGACGCAGCGCGAGCGCTGGAGACGATCACGCGCGAGGCCAAGCGCGCGTCGCGCATTGTCGGCAAGCTGCTCGCGTTCGGTCGGCAGGGGCAGCCCGAACGCATCCCCAGCGACATCAACCAGGCGCTGCGTGACACCATCGACCTGCGGCGCTACGCGCTGCGGATGCAGGACATCAAGCTGTCGGTCTCGCTGATGGCGGACCCGCCGCTCATCGTGGCGGACCCGTTCCAACTGCAGCAGGTCTTCATCAACCTGCTGTCGAATGCGGAGCAGGCCGTGGCGCACCAGCCGAGCGAGCGGCGCATCTCGGTGTCGAGCGAGGTGCGCGGCGAGTCGTTCATCGTGTCGATCAGCGACTCCGGGGCGGGCATCGCCCCCGAGGCGCTACCGCACATTTTCAATCCCTTCTTTACGACCAAGCCGCGGGGGGCGGGCACAGGCCTCGGCCTCTCCATCTCCGACGGCATTGTGCGCGAACACCGCGGCGTCCTCCGGGCCCGCTCCGAACCGGGGCGCGGCGCGACCTTTGAAGTGGAACTTCCGATTACCCCTGCCACCTGACCGATGGCCAGCATCCTGATCATTGACGACGAAGTCGCAATTGCGTCCGCCTTCGCCATGTTTTTCCGCCACGACGGGCAGCATGTCGTGAGCGAGGCCTACACCGGCCTCGACGGCGTCGAGGCCTATTGGCGCCTGCGCCCCGACCTAGTCCTGCTTGACGTTCGCCTGCCGGACATTCCGGGATTCGACGTGCTCGCCAAGATCCGGGAGGACGACCCGGTGGTGATCATGGTGACCGCCTACGGGGACGTTCCGATGGCGGTAGACGCGCTGAAGAAGGGGGCGGAGAACTTCCTCACGAAGCCGGTGGATCTGAGCCACCTTTCGGCCGCGGCCGACCGCGCGCTGGAGAAGTCGCACCTGCGCCGGATGAACCGCTACCTGCTTGAGAAGCGGGTCGCCGGGTCGCGCGTACTCGTCGGCTCATCGGCCGCGATGCGCGAGCTCGCGCGCCAGGTGAGCGTGCTGGCCCAGAGCGAACGGACGACGGGGCTGATCACGGGTGAGCGGGGCTCCGGCAAGGGGCGCGTCGCCGAGCTGATCCACCAGCAGAGCCCGCGGGCCGCGGGACCGTTCGTCGAAGTCAATTGCGCCACGCTCACATCGGAGTCGCTCGACCTCGAGCTGTTTGGTGAAGAGGGGGCGGGCGGGAAGCCGGCGCGCCGCGGGTTGTTCGAGATTGCCGATGGCGGGACGCTCTTCCTCGATGAAATCGGCGACCTCGCGCCGCAACTGCAGCCCAAGCTGCTGCGCGCGCTGGAGGGACGGGGCTTCCGGCGACACGGCGGCACCGTGGAGATCGTCCCCGATGTCCGGGTGATCGCTGCCACCAGCCGCGACCTCGGCGAGGAAGTCAGCGGGGGGCGCTTCCGCGAGGACCTCTATTACCGGCTCTCCGTGATGCCGGTGCGGCTGCTGCCGCTGCGCGAGCGCTCACGCGAGGACCTGCTCGAGCTCATCGGCCAGCTGTTCGGCGAACTCGCGTCGACAATCGCTGAGGCGCCCACCGCGCTGGCCGAGGACGCCCTCGAGGCCGTGCTAAGGTATGGATGGCCCGGGAACATCCGCGAGTTGCGCAACATCCTCGAGCGGTCGATGCTGCTTGCCCGCGGCGCGGGCCGCATCGAGGCGCGCCACCTGGCCCGCGAAGTGACGACGGCGAGCGGCGCCGACGTGGCGCATCACACGCCACGCACGCTCGCGGACGTGGAGAGGGCGCACATTGATCGCACGCTGAAGGCGCACCAGCACAACCGCACCCACGCGGCCAAGGAGCTGGGGATCGCGCGCGCGACGCTGATCAAGAAGATCAAGGAATACGACCTGGCCGACCGCCCACGCGGCCGGGCCTGACCGGAGGCACACGATGAGTGAGCGTGACGCGATGGTCTGCCGCGCCTGCGGCAGGGAGGAGCGCGCCTCGGAGGGGTATCCCTGCCAAGAGTGCGGCACCTTCATTTGCAATATGTGCGAGATGAAGGGCGTGGTGCGGTGCCGGACGTGCGCGGCGAAGGGCCCGCCCCGTGAGGGCGACCCGGCACCGACCAACCGGTGAGCGCCGGCGTGCGCGTGGACCTGCGCCGCTTCGGTCTGGCGGTGGGGCATGCCACCGACGCGGCGGGCGCCACGGGCTGCACCATCGTGCGCGGACTCGACGGGCCGCTGCGCGGGGCGTGCGCGGTGTTCGGGCGCGCCACGGGAACGCGGGAACTGGCGCTGCTCGAGCCGGGACACCTCGTGGACCGCGTGGACGCGGTCGTCATCGCCGGCGGCTCCGCGTATGGATTGGCGGCCGCCGACGGCGTGATGCGATGGATGGAGGAGCGAGGGCGCGGCTTTCCGGCGGGAGACGGCGTCGTGCCCATCGTGCCGGCAGCCGTGCTCTTTGACCTGTCGCCGCTCGGACGTTTCGACGTGCGTCCGACCGCGCAGATGGGCTATGACGCCTGCGAGGCGGCCGTCGCTCGCGACGTGGCAGAAGGGAGCGTCGGCGCCGGAACGGGGCTGACGGTCGGCAAGGCGCTCGGCCCCGGAGCGTGCATGAAGGGCGGTGTAGGGACCGCGATCACCGAGGTGAACGGGCAGTCCGCGTTCGCGCTCGCCGCCGTCAACGCGTTTGGCGACGTGTGCGATGCCGAAGGGCGCATCATCGCGGGCGCGCGCCGCGACGGCGCGTTTGTCAACGCCGATCGCGAGCTCTCCGCGCGTGGCCTCGCCAGCGTCTTTGACAACGCGCACCACACCACCATTGCTGTTGTCGCCGTGGACGGCGTGCTCGACAAGGTGGCGCTGAAGGGCGTGGCGCAGGCGGCGGGGGCGGCGCTGCACCGGCGCGTTCGCCCCGCCGGCTCACTCGTGGACGGCGACGTGATTTTCGCGCTCTGTCCGCTGTCGGGCGCTCCGGCGGATGCGTTGCGCGCGGAGCGCCTGGCCGTGGCGGCGCTTGAGGACGCGATCGAGCGTGGCGTGCGCGCCGCGGTGGGACGCGACGGCGTGCCGGGGCTCGCCGGCTAGGAGACGAGCCCGCCTGCGGCGAGCGGCGCGACCGCCGTGCCGACGTGCACGTGCAGACTGACCTCCGCCTCGACTTCGCTGTCGAGTTCGACGCGCATCACGTGCACGCCGCCTTCGGCGATGGGCAGGTCAATGGCGGCGATGACGGGGATGTCCACTTCGATGGCGCCCGGCGGCGGCGTGTGCACCTCAACCTCGCCGCTCGAGGACCATATCTCGTTGCCGCTGGGCGAGACCCAAGCCAGCGACAGCGCGTGCGTGCCGGCGTCATCGGGGCTGGCCTTCAGCCGGACCACGAGCGTCGCACGCGGATGCACGGCCGGGACGGAGGCCACGTGCAGGGCGTCAAAGACGCCAAGCACGTTGAGTTTGCCTTCCTGTGAGAGGTTGGCGGCGTCGGCGAATAGGGCGAAGGAGCAATACATATGGGAAAGCTATCCCACGACCGCACAGGCGGCGAGCGGGCAGGTTTGATGTAACACAGAACCGCATCTGCTTGGACGCGGATCACGCGGATGGGCGCGGATTGTCGCGGATCATGCGTGAAGCGGTGTCACTTTGAGGATGGATCCGCGTGCATCCGCGCTGCTCCGCGCGATCCGCGGCAAGGCCGTGGGACGCTCCGTGCCGTAGACCCCAGCGGCGGCACACGGATCGTGCATGGCGCGCCCGCTCGATTAGCTTTCTCGCGATGCCCCCACAGAAGCTCCCGATCGCGCTGGCGGCCGCCTGCCTGATGGCTGCTTGCTCGCCACCCGCCCCACGGCATGGCGTGGCGGTGGAGCCTGCCTTGGCGCGCCCGGACTTCACGCTGACGGACACACGCGGCGCCCCGTACGCTTTTGCCCGCGAGACGCAGGGGCTGCTCACCTTCCTGTTCTTTGGCTACACGCACTGTCCCGACATCTGCCCGGTGCATGTCGCCAACGTCGCCGCAGTGCTGCGGAAGCTCCCGTTTGAGGACCAGCGAAAGACGCGCTTCGTCTTCGTCACGCTCGACCCGGCGCGCGACTCCCTGCCGCATCTGCGGCGGTGGCTCGATCAGTTCGACGCGTCATTCGTCGGCTTGCGCGGCGATGCCGATGACGTGAACCGGATCATGGCCGGCATCGGGATGCCTCCCGCGATCCTCGGCACGCCGAACGCGGACGGATCGTATGAAGTCGCGCACTCCGCCGCCGTGCTCGTCTTCACGCCGGACGACTCCGCGCGCGTGCTCTATCCGTTCGGCACGCGCCAGTTGGACTGGGCCGACGACATCCCGCGCCTGCTGCAGGTGCGGCCGTCGGGGGCGCGGTAAAAATGCAGTGGTGGTGTTCGGCTTCGGGTGAGCCGTGGACGTGGGCGCCGCAGTACTACCCCGGCGTTTGGCTGAGCGTGGCGGTGCTCGCCGTGGCCTATCACGCGCTGGCCCGCCGAGCGCGATCGCTTGGCGAGTCGCGGCGAGCGGTGTGGGGCGGCTGGGCCGGCATCATCCTCACGTGGCAGGTGCTGGACTGGCCGATCGGTCCGCTCGCCGCCGGCTATCTGGCCAGCGCGCACGCCGTGCAGTTCGTGGTGCTGGCGCTCGTCGCGCCGCCGCTGCTGCTGCTCGCCACGCGTCGCGCGCTCTCCGCGTGGCACGCGCGCGGCGGGGCGGGGCGCCGCGTGATCACGCGCGTCACGCAGCCGATCATCGCCGCGGTGCTCTTCAACATCGCCGCCGTGTCGACGCACGTGCCGGCGGTGGTGGATCGCCTGATGCCCACCCAGCTGGGCGCGTTCGTCGTGGACGCGGCGTGGTTCGTGGGCGGGCTCCTGCTGTGGTGGCCCATCCTGGTGGACGCCCCGCGGCGTGCGTGGTTCAGTGAGCCGGTGAAGATGCTGTACCTGTTCCTCTCGACGCTCGTCCACACGGGCATCGCGATGGTGATGCTCGTGCGCGACTTCCCGATGTACGGCATCTACGAACTCGCGCCGCCGTGGCCCGCGTGGTCGCCGATCGAGGACCAGCACCTCGCCGGCGGCGTGATGGAACTCGCCGGCGCGGCAGTAATCTTCGGCATCATCTCGGTGATGTTCTTCCGCTGGAGCGGCGGGGTGTCGGGCGATCCGCCGCCGCCCGCGCCGCCGCGGGACTAGGGCCCGGCGATGAGCACGCCGTCCGCGTCCGCCGCGCCGCATCGGCTTTGGGTGACCGACCTTCTGTTGCTCCTGATGGCGGCCATCTGGGGCGTGAACTTCTCGGTGGTCAAGTTCGGCCTGCGGTACATGGAGCCGCTCGCGTTCAACGCGGTGCGCGTGGTGCTGGCCGGGGTGACACTCCTGCTGATCGCGCGGCTGATGCGGCTGCCGCTGCCGCCGCGGCGCCAGCTGTGGGGCCTGCTGGCGCTGGGCGTGCTCGGGCACGGCGTCTATCAGGTGCTGTTCGTGGAGGGCATGGCGCACACGCGCGCCGGCAACGCTTCACTCGTGATGGCGGGGACGCCGGTTCTGATCGCGGTGCTGGGACGGTTGCGCGGTGTCGAGCGCCTGCGGGCGCGCGCGTACGCCGGCATCGCCCTCTCCATCGTCGGCATCGGTGCGGTGATGAGCGGCACGGCGGTGACGCGTCCCGGCGACGCGTCGCTGTTCGGCGACCTCCTCATCCTTGCCTCGTCGGCCAGCTGGGCGACATACACCGTGCTGCTCAAGCCCTACACGCACGACGTGGACGGTGTGCAAGTATCGGCGCTCACGCTCATCGGCGGCGCCCTGCCGCTGGCGGTCGTCTCGACGCCGTCGATCCTGCGCACCGATTGGGTCGCGCTCCCGGCGCCGGCGTGGGGGGCAATCCTCTACGGCGCGCTGTTCGCCCTGGTCATCGCCTACCTCATCTGGTATCGCGGCATAAGGCTGCTTGGCCCGACCCGCACCTCCATGTTCAGCAACCTGCAGCCGATCATCGCGGTGCTCTTTGCGTGGGCGGCGTTGGGCGAGGTGCCCACGTTTGCGCAGGGCCTCGGCGCGGCGGCCGTGCTGACGGGCCTCCTGCTCACCCGCTCATGACCCGCGTCGTGCTTTTCGACATCGACGGCACGCTGCTGGCGAGCGGCGGCCTGGGGCGCCGTTCTATGGAAGGGGCGCTCATGGTGCACTTCGGCACCATCGGCCCCACGCACTACCGCTACGATGGCAAGACGGACCGGCAGATCGTGCGCGAGTCCATGCGCATGGCCGGTTTCGGCGACGCTGAGATCGACGCGAAGATGGATGTGCTGCTCGCCGACTACCTGCAGCGCCTGGAACACACGGTGAGTTCGGGCGAACACGGCGTGCGCATGCACCTGGGGATTCCCGCGCTGCTCGACGCCCTCGAGGCGCGCGACGAGGTGGTGCTGGGCCTCCTCACCGGGAACGTGGCGCCGGGAGCCTCGCTGAAGCTGCGCGCGGCCGGACTCGATCCGGCGCGGTTCCGTGTGGGCGCGTTTGGTTCCGACCACGAACACCGGCCGGCGCTGCCGGCCATCGCGCAGCAGCGCGCGGCCGCTATGCTGGGCCGCGACGTGGCCGGCGATGCGATCGTCATCATCGGCGACACGCCAGCCGACGTGGAGTGCGGGCGCGGCATTGGCGCGCGCGCGGTGGCCGTCGCGACCGGGCACTTCACCACCGAGGCGCTGGCCGCGTTCCAGCCACACGCCGTCGTCGAGGACTTCACCGACCTCGACACCGCGTTGCGCGCGATCTGCGACAACTGACCGATGGCTGAGCGCCCGACGACGCACACCCTGCCCGAACTGACGCGCCCACTGCGTGCGCTGGGCGCTGTGCGCTGGCTGCGCGACCCGGACCATGCCCGGTTCTTCACGCCGCTCCTGCAGGCCCGGCGGAGCGCGGCGCGTGTACAGACCGTCGAGGGGCGGGTGGCAGCGTTCCAGGCTGATCGGCTCCGGCGCGCGCTCACCGACGCGGTGGAGCAAATGGCGACGGCGCGGCACCCGCGCTCGGCGCCGGAACGCCGCGCGCTGGCCGCGCAGGTCACCGACGACGGAGCGGCGGTTTGGGAGGCACTCGATGCGGTGGAGCAGCGTGCGCGCGTGCTGCTGGATGGGCCAGAGTCGGAGCGGAGTGCGGCGTGGGCCGACTGGGTGGAGGCGCTGCGAAAGCTCTTTCTAGCCGCGGATGCCTGGTGGACGGCGATCGTGGCGCGTCGCGAGGCTACGGGCGCGAAGGGACGCGGGCTGCGGCGTTGGCTCGCGGTGCTGCTCGCCGTCGCGCTGGCTCCCGGCGCCTTGGTGGCGCAGCAGCACCTGACGTATCGCGTGACGGGGACGACGCCGACGGCGCTGGTCGCCCAAGGCTTCGACGTCGTCTCCGTCGAGAGCGCTGCCGTGCTGGTCGTGGCCGGTCCCGAGGAACTCGCGCGATTGCGAGCGACTGGAGCGGACGCGCAACTGCTCGCCGCGCCTGGCACTGACCGTCGGCGGCTGATGCAGGCGGCGGCCGTGGCCGCCGCGCCCACCGTCTATCGGTCGTTCGATGATCCGCGGCGCGGTGTCCGCGTGTGGATTGACTCGCTGGTCGCGGCGAACTCGCGCGTCAGCGTCGACACGGTGGGGCGCAGCCACGAGGGGCGCCCGATCCTCGCCGTGAAGATTGGGGCCCGCGGCGATTCCCCGGCGCGGGCGAACGTGTTGTTTGTCGCCACGCACCACGCGCGCGAGTGGGCCGCCACCGAGATGGCGCTGCGCCTAATCCGACGGCTGGCCACCGGCACCGATGCGCGCACGGACACCCTGCTCGCGCTGCGCGACGTCTGGATTGTGCCCGTCGTGAACCCCGACGGTTACGAGTACACCTTCACGACCAATAGACTGTGGCGGAAGAACCGCCGTCCGATGACGGATGGCGTGGTGGGCGTGGATCTCAACCGGAATCACAGCGCCAACTGGGGACTCGACAACACCGGGTCGTCACCCACGCCGTCATCGGACATCTACCGCGGACCGAGCCCGGCCTCCGAGCCGGAGGTGAGCGCGCTGCAAGCATTCCACGCGTTGCACCCGCCGGTCATTTCAATCTCGTACCATACGTTCGCCGGACTGCTGCTCTTCCCGCCGGGGTCTCGCTACGGCGTGCTCGCCGCGGACCTGGATGCCTACCGCGTGCTAAGTGGGACGGGCGTAGCGCCGGCGGCGCTCGACCGACTGCCGGGATCGTCGCGCACGTTCTACTCGCCGGCGACGGCGTGGATGCTCTATCCCACCAACGGCGAGTACACGGATTGGGCGAGCGCCAGCTACGGCGCCATCAGCATCAATCCCGAACTGACCAGCGGCTGGGGGCCGAGCGGGTACTACGGATTCGAGTTCCCCGACGACGAGGCGCTGCTGCAGCAGGTCTTCACCGACAACTTGCCGTTCGCGCTCGACGCCATTGAGATGGCGGGCAATCCCGCGGCGTACCGCAGCCCGAGCACCGGCCTGCGGATGGAGCGCTGGGTGCTCGAGAGCGGCACGGCGCCGCTGCGCGTGCGGGGGCCGTCGGGAGTGATGAGCGGGGCGTCGCTGACGGCGGCGGGACAGCCGGTCACGACGACCGTCGACTCGTCCTCCGGCGGCAAGTACGCGCGCCGTCTCGTGGCGCAGGGAAGCTCCGCCGCGCGTCCGCCGACGATCGTGTTGTCGGCTGGTTCGGAGCGGGTGACCTGGACACGGCTCGCCGCCGCCGGCGCGGAGTCGGGGGACAGCGCGTGGACGTTCACTGGGTTCGCCACCGACACGACGCAGAAGTATCTGGGACGCGCCGCCTACCGCGGCGGCGGGAACGCCGAGATGCGAGCGCCGCTCATCGCGGTGCCGACCTACACCGACACCGTGAGCCTGACATTCTGGACGCGCTACACGGGCGACGGCTTCTCTCAGAATCCGTTTGGCGTTGTGCGCGCTTCCACGGACAGCGGACGCACCTGGACGAACGTCGTGCGACTCGCCGGCGGCGCGATGGTGTGGTATCCCGAGGACGTGCGCATCGGCGGCGTCGGCGGCAAGCGGCTCATGCTGTCGTTCCTCACGGGCAATCTGCCGTGGTGGGTCGACGAAGTGGCCGTCTTCGCGCATGGGGTACCGGGCGCCGCGGGCGGCGGCGGAACCACGCCGCGCCTGCGTCCGTCCGCGAATCCGGTGCGTGGTGACCGCGTGACTCTTGAATGGCCCTTCGCGGGCCGCGAGGGGCGGGTGAGCGTCTACGACCTGAGCGGGCGGCTCATCTGGAAGGCGGACGTAACGGCGGGGCACGACGACGTTACTTGGATGCTCACGCCAGGGCTGCCGAACGGCGCCTATCTGGTTCTTGCCGAGAGCGGGGAGGCGCGCACCCGCTTGAGACTCTTCGTCGCGCGGGAGGCGCCATGATCGTTGGCGTAGGATTCGACCTCGTGGAGATCGAGCGCGTCGAGCGCCTGCTCCACGGCAAGGGCGACCGCGTGCTGGCGCGGCTCTTCCTCGACCGCGAGGTCGCCTACGCCACCGCGCGGGCGCGGCCGGCGATGCACCTTGCCGCGCGACTGGCCGCCAAGGAAGCGGCATTCAAGGCGCTCGCCGGGAGCGAGAGCGCGCGGCTCATCGGCTGGAAGGACATCGAGGTGATCTCGCGTCCTGGACACGCTCCGGAACTCGTACTCCACGGACGCGCGCGGCAACGTGCCGATGTGCTGCGGGTCACGCGGCACTGGCTGACGCTGACGCACACCGACACGACAGCCGGTGCCGTTTGCGTCCTCGAGGCGGAGTAGCGGCCTAGGCCTTGGAGCGCGCGTAGATGCCGGGCCGGCCGGCCCCCGGCTCGCGGCGCATCTGCATCCACACCAGCCCGCCGACGGCGAAGAGCAGCGCAATGGTCTGCGCGAGCGTCAACGGCCCGAAGAAGCGGTCGTCCTTGGCGCGGAAGAACTCGACGATGAACCGCTCGAGGCCGGCCAGCACGCAGTACAATCCGAAGAGCCACCCCTCGGCGTGCTTGTGGTCGCGCAGGCGCCACAAGATGCCGAACATCAGCATCCCCATGGCAATCTCATAGATCTGCGTCGGGTGCACGGCCACCACCTCGAGGGGCGATCGACCGACGAGTTCCTTCACGCCGAACTGCTCGACGAGGTTCTGCACCGTGGACGGCGGATAGCCGTTCGGGAAGGAGACGGCCCAGCGCGAGTCCCACGGCCGGCCGTAGTCGTCGCCCACGGCCCAGCACCCTGACCGGCCGATGGCATACGCCGCGGCAAGACCGGCAGCCGACACATCGCTGATGCGCGTGAACGTTTGGCCGCGCCACCGAATGACAAGCGCGGAGGCCAGGATGCCGCCGATCAACCCACCCCAGAAGACGAAGCCCGCCGTGTGCAGCAGTGCACGCGGATCGCGGAACAGGATGGCGTAGTAGATCTTCGCGCCCAGCAGGCCGCCAACAACTGCGGCGACGAGCACGTCGCCCATGATCTCCGGATCGTGCCCGCGGCGCTCCAACTCCACCTGCGCGATGTATTGCGCGACGAGGAAGGAGAGCAGCATCGCCAGCCCAAACCCGGTGAGGGTCAGCGGGCCCAAGTGCAGTTCGAAGGGCTGGACGACGATGTTGGCGGGAGTCATGCGCGGAAGATAGCGGCCAGCAGGGGCGCGGCGCGATGGGTTACTTCTTTCGCCGCGTCGCCTGATACCGTGCCACGTAGGTCGCGACCGGCACGCGCGCGATGACTCCGGCGACCACGTCGAGCGCGATGGCCTCAAGTCCCTTGAAGCGCAGGCACGACTTCCCCATATCGAGCTTGAGGCCCGCCGACCTGTATCCCTTCTTCAACTCGGCCAGAAGCGATGGGTCGCCGTACGGCCCCATCAAGTACAGGGCGAAGTACTGCTTCTGCGCCGCGAGCGCCACGTAGCAGAGCGGCTCGCCGTTGTAGGTGTCGGGCAGCACCGCCATCGGCACGGACCACGTGATCATCCCGTAGCCCATCGCTTCGCGGTAGCCCTTCGGCATGGCGCGGCGCACCGTGGCGCGCACGGCGGCGACGACCTTGCGGCGATCGGGAGGGAGCGACGCAAGATACTGTGCGACGGTCGGGGCGTTGGAGGAGACCATAAGTCAGCGGTCCGGCGCCGGCGCCGCGCGGCCGACGATGATGGTGATGTTGTCGCTCCCCCCGCCATCGAGGGCGTCCTGCAGCAGCGCGCGGCACGCCTGCTCGGACGAGGTCATGGTGCGCAGGCGCTCGGCGATCTGATCATCGCTCACATGCTTGGTGAGCCCGTCGCTGCACAACAGGTGCACGTGGTGCCAGTCGTTCTCGATGGCGGTTACCACCGGCGAGGCGGCAGGGCCGCCGATTGCGCTGGAGAGCACGTGCTTCCAGCGCTCATGGCCGGGGTCGGAGCGGCGGATCGCGCCGGCCGAAATGAGATCCTCGGCGACCGTCTGGTCGCGCGAGATCTGATGAAGCACGCCGTTGCGCAGCGAGTAGTAGCGGCTGTCGCCGACCTGGAGGATGTACGCGCGCGGCCACACGCCGAGGAACGCCGTGAGTGTCGTCGCCATGCCGGCACGGTCGGCCGCACCGCCGTGCGCGGTGAGCTTCGCGTGCACGCGCATGGCGCCCTCCTGCAGCACGTGCGTGAACTCCGCGTCGTCGTTCGGGTCGGCGGCATAGTAGCAGTGCACCGACCGGGTGATGTAGGCCGTGATGGCGTCGAGGGCGAACCGGCTGGCCTCCTCGCCGCCCAGGGAGCCGCCCACCCCGTCGGCCACCATGGCCAGAAACGCCAGACGATCGGTGCTGGCCGCACTCAGGCCGTCACTCGGGATGCTGGTCTGGTGGACGGCAAGCTGCTTGTGCAGCGAGGCGATCAGGAAGTGATCCTGATTCTCCGTGCGCACCTTCCCAATGTCCGTGATGCCGTACACGTCGAGCTCGTGATCCCGCGGCTTGCGGGGGATCCCGCCGGACGGGCCCTCGATGATCTGCACCATGATGAACTCCGGGAGGCTGGAAGTCCGGCGTTGAGCAGGAAGTTACCTAGGCCCGACGGGAATCAGCCAGCACCCCGCGGCGTCAGCGGGCGTCGCGCTCCGCCGATGACCGCCAATCGCGCGGGTGGGCTACGGCTCGAGCAAGTGCTGTGCGCGTTCAAGCTCCGGCGACGGCACGAGCAGTTCGACGCCGCCGATCGCGAGCCCTTGAAACCCCGCGCCGAAGAGACCGACATGGAGCCCCTTGACCAGCACGGGGATTCCCTCGGCCTCCAACCGCTCGCGCGCGATGTCGGCTTCGAGCGCGTTCGGGAAGTTGGCCAGCGGCACGTAGCGGGCGTCAGGCGTCACGGGTCCTCCGGCGTGGGTGAACGGGCGACTTGGCAAGGCGCGCTGGCAGCCGCGCGAGCGCCTGCCACACGGCGGGCGTCGACGGCGCGGCCAGCAGGTCCATCGCGCGGCGGAATGCGGCAAGCTCGCGGCGCCGCACCGCGGCGCGAAGGGCGCGCAGGTCGCGCAGGGCCGGCCGACCCGCCGGCCGCCGCCGCCCTCGACGCGGCACGAGCCAGGGGGCGAGCTGCTGCATGATGACGTGCGCGTCGTGCAACTCGCCGAGGGCGTCCTGCAGCGCGCGCAGGTGCCGCAGGGCGCGCGCCTCGCGCGTGTTGGCGGTGGAGTTCTCCACCGCCTCGACGAGGTAGCGCAGCCGCTTGACCTCGATGCGCGCGCCATGAATCACCTTCACCTGGTCGCGATGCTCGATGCGATCAAGCGCGGCGGCGGCGGTGAGGACATGCTCGGAGATGATCGGGGCGAGGAAGGCGCCGAGGGTACCGGCGGAGGCTCCGTCAGCGGGCGCTCCATCGTCGCCGGGCGCCAGCGCCGCGGCGAGCGCCGCGGCGAGCGCGGGCCA
>VHBQ01000012.1 GCA_016871855.1 Gemmatimonadota bacterium | reverse complement strand
TCCCACGGACCTGGGATCGGCGCGCTATGTCGTGCGCGTGCGCGATGACGCGGCCGCGCTGGATGTGAATCTTGCCAGTGACGAGACTCTCGCTCGCCTGCTCATGGCGTGCGGTGCGGACGCTCCCGCGGCGCGGCGCGCCGCCGAGCGCATCGCCGACTGGAAGGACCCCGACCAGCTGCGGCGCGCGGATGGCGCGGAACGGGCGGACTATCTCGCCGTTGGCGCGCGCGCGCTTCCCGCCGACGGCGCCGTGCGTTCGATTGACGAACTGGAGGACGTGCTGGACCTGCCCGTGGCGCCGTGGCGCTGCGCGCGCGAACATCTCGCGGTGAACGGAACCGGCGTCGTGAACCCGAACACCGCGCCCGCCGTGGTGCTGCAGGCGCTGCCCGGCGTCAGCGAGGAGGCCGTGGCCGCCGTCGTCGCGGCACGCATAGCGGGCGTCCGCATCCGCGACTTCCGTGAATTCGCCGCGGTGCTGCCGCCGCACCTCCGCGGCGCGCTCAATCGGAATGCCCTCTCCCTGCAGCGTATGCTAACCTTCGAGACGAACGCGGTGCGCGTCATTAGCGAGGCAATGCTGGACGGCAGCCCGGCGCGCGCGGTCGCCGAATCGCTGATGCGGCGCGCCGGCGCGACGGTCTTCGTCGAGTGGAGGGACATCCGGTGACGGTCTTGCGCGTGGGGATGGCGCTGGCGGCGGGCCACGGCGCGTGCGCGACCACCGCGCGCACCGAGCCGTTCAGCTTCGATGCCGACGCCCTCGCCGCCGGTGACGCGGGAGTTCTCGCCGCTCCCCTGCGCGCCGCACGCTTGGCCGCCGCGCGCGAGGCCGCCGGCCGCGTCGAGTTGCACGTGGCGCTGTGCGCCCCGTGGACGGCACCGCGCGAGCTGTCCCTGCCGCCGATGCGCGTCACCGAGGCGCGCGTCGTGCTCACGCGCGACCACGCGCGCCACTTCGCGCTCGCCCGCGCTGAGCCCGTGGTCGCCGCGCGGCCACTTCGCTCGGGCGTCTGGCTCGCCGCGGACGCCGACAGCGTGGTCCTCGACGCCCTGGCGCGCGCGGCGCTCGACGCCGGCTACTCCGCCGTGCGCATCGTCCCCGCGGCGGGCGCGTGGGCCGCCGCCGCTGGCGCCGCGACCACCCGCGCCTTCGTGGTGGACGACGAGTGCGTCCTCCTGAGCGCGCGCGACGGTCGAGTAACCGCGCTGCGCAGAATGCGCGCCGCTGACGCGCCGCCTGCGGGCGCCATATCCGACGACGCCCTCGGCGTCGCCGCGCGACACGCCGCGGATTGCTCAATGCTCGAACTCGTCGGCCGGGAGGCGCAGACGAACCGCGCGTCGATCACGCTACGCCTGACCAGACGGCTGCTTGGCGTCGCCGCGGCCGCGCTCGTCGCCGCCGCGCTCGCCGCGTATTCGGGCGCGTCACGCCGCGTGGCCAGCCTCGAGGCCGCTCGGGCTGCGATCCAACCGACAGCGCGAGTGGTCGGCGCCACATACGACGCCCTCGCCGAGTTGCATGAGTTGCGATCCGCCATCCGCGCCGCGCGCACCGCGACGCCGTGGAGCGTCCGCCTTGCTGCGCTCGCCAGCGCCCTGCCAGACGACGCGAACTTCACCGCGTTCCGCGCCGCTGGCGACTCCGCTGTCATCGAGGGCGCGGCGTCCAGCGCGTCCGAGACCCTGAGCCGCCTGCGTCGCGTCGCTGGCGTGCGCGACCTGCGCGAACTGCCGGCGGGCCCGGCCGACGACGAAGCGCGAGAGCCGTTCGCCGCCGTCGTGCGCTTCCACCCGGGGGGCGCGCCATGAGCGCTCTTTCCTCGCGTGATCGCCGCGCGCTCTGGCTTGGGGCCGCGCTGGTGCTCCCGGTCCTCGCCTGGCGCGTGGTGCTCGCTCCGCTGGCGACGTCCTACGGCGAGCAGCAGGCGCGCGTCGAGATGACCGCCGGCCTCCTCAGTCGCGAGCAGGCGCTCGTGCGCGACTCGGCGGAGCTCGGCGCGGCGCTCCGGGCGAGCCGCGCCCGCTTTGATGACGAAGCCCGCGCGCTGGTCGCCGCCGGCGATTCCGTGGACGCGATGTCCTCTACGCAAACCACGCTGCGCGCTGCCGCGCGCGCCGCGAGCCTCGCCGAGATCAGCATTGAGACGAACATGGCGCCAGGACCGTCTGGCGTGTTGTTCATTGTGGACGCCGACGTCCGCGCCCGGGGCTCCGTGGCCGCGCTCGCGGATTGGCTTGACCGCGTGGAACGCGGCGACCAACCGCGCTCGGTCACTCGGCTCGAGGTCACAGCCGGTTCGGATGAACTACTGTCGGTGAGCGCGCGTGTGCGGGGCTTTGTGCGCCGGGAGGTTCCATGATCTGGTCACCCTGGCGCGAGACCGCCGTACGCGTCGCCGCCGCCCTGGCCGCGGCGGCGGTGATCGGCGCGTTCGCGTCGGTCGCAGCGGCCGTTCGACCGGGGCACATCGCCGCCGCTTCGGCGCTCACGCTCCCCTCCCTGCCCGACTCCGCATCCGAGCCGCGCGCACGGTCGGCGCGCTTCGCGCATCTCGAACCGTTCAGCCTGATGCGCGGTATGGTCGAGGACGCGGGCGTCGCGCCGGCAGAGCCCCCTCCCGCCATCACACTCATCGGCACGGTGCTCGGCGGCGAGCGCCCCGCCGCCATCTGCCGCCTCGGCGCCGCCGCGCCGCGCATCCTGCACGCCGGCGACACGCTGGGTGGGTGGCGTCTGGTGGACGTCGCCCCGGCGCGCGCCGTGTTCATTGACGCCGCCGGTGTGCGGCACGAGCTTCGCCTATCTCCCCCGGGGAACTGACGTGAAACCGTTCCTGCATCGCACCGCAATTCTGCTCGCGCTCATGGCGCTGGCCCCGTGCGTCGCGCGCGCGCAGCAAAGCGTTCGCGCCACTGAGGCGGGCGTGGTCGTTGACCTTCAGGACGCCGACCTGCGTGTCGTGCTTTCCGCGCTCGCCGAGGCCGGCAAGGTCAACATCGTCTTTGGCGACTTGCCCGAGAAACGCGTGACGCTGCGCCTGCGCGACGCCATTCCGGTCGCCGAGGTGCCGGCGCTCATTCGCAGCCTTGCCGCCGGCAACGGGCTGCGCGTCGAGAGCGAGGGACGGATGCTGCGCGTGCTTCCCGCTGACGCGCCCGCTCCCGCCCCGGAGGCCGGCGATGTGCGCCTGCACGTGTACCGAGTGAAGCACGTGCGCGCGGCCACGCTCGCCGCGACGCTGCAGTCGCTCTTCGGGGGCGCGCGTCCAGCGAGCGCGCCGGGACTAAGCACCGCGACGCTCAGCGAGCGGCTCAAGGAGCAGCGGCTCGCCGTGCTCGCCGGCGACACCGCCGCGCGACCAGTCAGCGACGACGGCCTCAAGGCCGAGTTGTCCGGCCCCGTGCAGGTGGTCCCCGACGAGACTAGCAACTCGCTGCTCGTGCGCGCCCGCGTCGCCGACTGGACGATCGTTCAGCAGGCCATCACGGCGCTCGACCTGCGCCCCCTGCAGGTCATGATTGAAGTGCTGATCGCCGAAGTGCGGCAGTCGCGCGACCTCGACGTCTCGGTGAGCGCCGCCGGCGCCAAAGTGCCCGACGCCACCACGCGCACCACCGGCGTGCTCGGCGCGGAAGAGCCCTCCACAGCCGCGTTCCTGCTGCGGCTCGCGCGCGGCGGCGCTATCAGCACGGATGTGGCGCTCTCGGCGCTCGCCACGCGCGGTGACGTGCGCGTACTCTCGCGCCCGCTGCTGCTGGCGCAGAACAATCTCGAGGCGCGTATGCTCGTCGGCAGCCAGCGGCCGTTCGTGCAGCTCTTCCGGTCGCTGCCCACCGACAACGGCGTGCGCGATCAGGTGGTGCAGTACCGCGATGTCGGCACGACGCTCGCCATCCTGCCGACCATCAACCCCGACGGCTACGTCTCCCTGCAGGTCTCGCAGGAAGTGAGCTCGGCGACCAACGAGACCCAGTTCGGCGCGCCGGTGATCAGCACCCGCGAGGCGACGACCCACTTGTTCGTGAAGGACGGGCAGACCGCGGTGCTCGGCGGGCTCGTCGACCGCACGCAGGAGAAGACGCGCACCGGCATTCCCGGGTTGAGCGCCTTGCCGTGGATTGGCGGCGCCTTCGGCAGCACCCGCACGGCCACCGTGAACAGCGAACTCTTCGTCTTCCTCACGCCGCATATTATCGCGAGCGATGAGGATCTCGAGCGCATCCGCGGCGCCGTGGAGAAGAAGGTCCCGACCGATTCCGTCCCCGGCAATGCGCCGCTGGTGCCGCGCAAGCCGTGACCGTGGACCTCACCGCGCTGACCCCCGTCTCGACGGCGCTCACCGCCGCGTTCCTCGAGCGCCACGGGATCCTCCCGCTGGAGGTGCGCGACGGCGTGTTGCGCGTGGGCTCGTGGCTCGAGGCCCCGGACCCGCAGGCGCTCGATGACCTCGCGATCCTGTGCAAGGCGCGGGTCGTGATGGAGCGTGGCGAGGAATCCGCTCTTCGGCAGGCCATCCAGCGCGTGTACGGCGCCGAGTCGACCGCGCAGGGGATGATCGACGCGCTTGGGACGAACGCGCCCACGGGGGCCGTGCCGGTGCGCGCGCTCGACGACTTGGTCGCGCAGGCCAACGAAGCGCCCGTGGTGCGGCTGGTCAACCTGCTCATCCTCGAGGCGCTGCAGGCGCGCGCCTCAGATGTGCATCTCGAGACGTATGCGGGGACGCTGCGCGTGCGCTACCGCGTGGACGGCGTGCTGCAGGACGCTCCGTCGCCGCCGTCGCAGCTCGCGGCGGCTGTGGTCAGCCGGCTCAAGATCATGGCTGAACTCGACATCGCTGAACGCCGCGCGCCGCAGGATGGCCGCATTCGCCTGCGCCTGCAGGATCGCGGGGTGGATGTGCGCGTCTCCACCATCCCCGCCCTGCACGGTGAGAGCGTGGTGCTGCGCCTGCTCGACGCCGCCCGCGGCCGCATCGCGCTCGACGCCCTCGGCATGGCCGATGATACGCTGGCCCGCTTCCGCGCGGCGATCGGCCGCACGCACGGCGTCGTGCTCGCCACCGGCCCAACGGGAAGCGGCAAGACGACGACGCTCTACGCGGCCGTGGAGGCCGTGCGCACGGGGCGGGAGAAGATCCTCGCCGTCGAGGACCCCGTGGAGTACGAACTGCCGGGCGTGCCACAGATCCCGGTGCACGAGAAGGGCGGCGTCACGTTCGCCACCGCGCTGCGGGCCATGCTCCGTCAGGATCCCGACATCATGCTGGTGGGCGAGATTCGCGACGGTGAGACCGCGGCCATCGCCACGCAGGCGGCGCTTACCGGGCACCTTGTGCTCTCCACGCTCCACACGAACGACGCGGCGGGCGCGCTCACGCGACTTCGCGAACTAGGCGTCGAGGCGTACCTGGTGGCGAGCACGGTCGAGGCGGTGCTCGCCCAGCGGCTGGTGCGTGTCAGGTGCCCCGAATGCCAGGGCGCCGGATGCGACGCCTGCCGGCGCACGGGCTATCGAGGACGTGTGGGCATCCACGAGCTGCTCGTGATGAGCGACGCCCTGCGGCAGGCCGTGCGTCAGGGGGCCGACACCAGCGAGTTGCGTCGCATCGCCGCCACCGAGGGCATGCGAACCCTCCGCGAGGAGGGTGAGCGCCTGGTCGCAGCCGGCATCACCTCGCGGGAGGAGATCCTGCGCGTAGTTTCCTGAGGGGCGCAATGTGACGGTTTTCGCTGGATTGTGACGGTTTTTGGCTAACATCGCCTGTGCTTGGTCGTCTGTCTGATGCGTGCGCACGTAGCTTGGACCTTTGGAGACCCCCCTGCATGAGCGACACTCCCAATCGTCGTTCCGCGCTGGTCGCCGGTGCTGCCGCCGTTGCCGCCCTTGTCGCGCCCCGTGCCGCGAGCGCCCAAGGCGCGCCGCCACGGCCGCAACGAAAGTCATCGCGCAGTGCCGCGGAACTCGAGCGCTTGTTCACCAAGACCCCGGCCGCCGGCCCTCAGCTTGCCGCCGCCGACACCGTCTTGGGCACAGACAACTGGACGAGCTCGGCCCTGCGCCTGGCCCGCCGCGTCACCTTCGGACTCAATCCCGCCGAGACGCAGCGCGCCCAGCGACTCGGCTACAAAGGCTATCTCGAGTACCATCTCAACCACGCCGCCCTCGACAACAGCGCGGTGGAGTCGGTCGTCTCGGCCAACTGGCCACGCGTGCTGCAGCCGGCGGCACAACTGGTGCAGGTGGACCAGAACCTCCTGTACCAGCATCTCACCGACGCGACGCTGTATCGGCAGGCGACCTCCCCGCGCCAGCTCTTTGAGCGGATGGTCGAGTTCTGGAACGATCATTTCACGATCTACTTCCAGAAGGTCGGCTACCTGCAGATCGCCGATAACCGCGACGTGATCCGCCAGAACGCGCTTGGCAACTTCGGCACGCTGCTCAAGGCGAGCGCGCACAGTCCGGCGATGCTCGCGTACCTCGACAACAACGTGAACCGCGCCGGGCGTGCCAACGAGAACTACGCGCGCGAGATCATGGAGCTTCATTCCCTTGGCGTGGATGGCGGGTACACGCAGACGGACGTCGCCGAGCTCGCGCGGTGCCTCACCGGATGGACGCTGAACGCGCAGGGCGCCTTTGTCTTCAACGCCTCGCTGCACGACTTCGCGGCCAAGACGGTGCTGGGCGTCAGCATCCCCGCGCGAGCGACCAACAGCGGGTTGGGCCAGCAGGACATGGAGCAGATGCTCGACGTGCTCATCGCCCATCCGAACACGGCGACCTTCATCGCGACCAAGCTGCTCAAGTTCTTCCTGCGCCCCGACCCGAGCGCCGCGCAGGTGGCGGCAGTGGCCAACGCGTACACCCGGACGGGCGGCGACATCAAGGCGATGCTGCGCGTCGTCTTCACCGAGTCGTGGATGACCGCGGCCCCGGCGAAGTTCAAGCGGCCGCATCACCTGATGATCTCCGCCCTGCGCGCCAGCGGCGCGGTCATCGCGCCCACCGCCACCACGCTCAGCACCCTGCGCGGCTACCTGACGCAGATGGGGCAGGTTCCTTTCGACTACGAGACGCCCGAGGGGTACTCCGACCGCGTGGAGTACTGGTCGGGCAATGTGCTTCCGCGGTGGAACGTGATGACGGCCATCTCCAGCGCCACGACGGGGCAGTTCGCCGTCTCGGACGCCAACTTCACGCGCTTCGGTTCCACGGCCGCCGCAGTCGCGGACTCCATCGATCTGTTGGCGTTCGGCGGTGAGATGAACACGCGCACGCGCGACGCGCTCATGTCCTATCTGTCGGCCGGCACCATCAACGCAACGCGCATTCGCGAGACGCTGGCGCTCGCCCTGTCGTCCAGCGCCTTCAATTGGTATTGAGTCCCCCGGAGCGCCGATGACCGACCCCACGAACGATCCCTGCGGCTGCACCGAGTACAACACGCTCTCGCGCCGGCACTTCGTGATGAACGCCGCGGGCGCGGCCGTCTTCGGCGCCGTGATGCCCGACTGGCTGCCGCGCGTGGTGCTCGCCCAGACGGCGAGCAGCCGCGACATCATCGTCTATGTCTTCATGCGCGGCGGCGCCGACGGGTTGTCGCTGTGCGTGCCGTGGGGCGACGCCAACTACTACACCTCGCGTTCGACGATCGCGATTCCCCGCCCCGACGCGTCGGGAACGGTCAAGGCGACGGCGCTCGATGCCACGATGTGGGGCCTGCCGCCGTCCATGGTCTCCCTGCTCCCGTCGTATCAGGCGAACCAGCTGCTCATCATCCAGGGCGCCGGGCTGACGTTCAGCTCGCGCTCGCACTTTGACGCGATGCGGTTCATCGAGGTCGGCAAGGCGGCCGATCCCTCCATCTCCACGGGATGGCTGGGACGCCACCTCGCCACCGTGCCGCCGTTGAATGCCGCCGCGACACTGCGCGCGCTTTCCATCTCGCAGGGCCTGCCGAACGCCCTCGAGGGCGCGCCCAAGGCGCTCCCCATTCCCGACCCCGCCAACTACGTGCTGGGCGGCAGTTCGACGACACGCGCGGCGCGGCAGGCATGGATCAACACCGACTACTCGCTCACCGAGGAGCCGGTGCGCAGCGCCGCGCTCGACGCCAACGCCACGCTCTCACTGCTCGCGTCGCTGAACATTGGCGGTTATGCGCCGGCCAACGGCGCCTCCTACCCGAACAACAGCTTTGGCCGTGCCATGCGCTCGGCGGCGGCGCTCATCAAGGCGGACGTCGGTGTCGAGGCGATCCAGGTGGACATCGGCGGCTGGGACACGCACCAGACGCAGAACCCGCTCAACGGCGCGATGGCCACGCTGATGACCAGCTTCTCCGGCGCGATCAGCGCCTTCTGGGCGGACGTCCTGCAGGGGAACGGCAACTACAACGTCACGCTTGTCGCGATGTCGGAGTTCGGACGCAACGTGCGCGAGAACGGTTCGCAGGGAACCGATCACGGCCGCGGCAGCACGATGTTCGTGATGGGGAAGCAGATCGCCGGCGGGCGCGTCTACACCAAGAACTGGCAGCCGCTCGCGCGCGAGAACCTGCAAGACGGCCAGGACGTGAAGGTCAACGTCGACCACCGCGACATCCTGGCCGAGATCGTGAAGAATCGGCTGGGCAACAACAACCTCGACCTCATCTTCCCTGGGTACACGTCCACCTTCCAGGGCGTGACTCGGTAGCGCCCTACTTCACCTCCACCTGGCCGCTCATGCCCGGGTGGACGGTGCAGTCGTAGGGGAAGAGTCCGCGCGTGTTGAAGGTGCGCGCGATGTTCACGTTGCGCGTGATCTGGATGTCCGCGGGACGCCCCTGCTTGCTCGGGTCGAAGATCACGTTGTGATCCACCGAGCCAAAGCGAAACGTCACCGTGCCGCCCACCCCAATGGTGGTGAGGAACGGCGAGAAGGTGTTCCCCGGCATCGTGACTTCCGCGGCAAGCGGGAAACCGCCGCCTGCGGCGCTCACCGTAATCGTCGCCGAGCCCGTGCGGCCACCGATGGCGGCCGAGATGGTCGCCACGCCCGCGGAGACTCCGCTGACAAGACCGCTAGGTGAGACGGACGCCACGCCAGCCGCGCTGCTGCTCCACGTCGCGGTGCCGGTGGTCACGGTCCCGGTGCTCGTCAGCGGCGTGGCCGTGAGCTGCAGCGTCTGTCCCACGCCGAGTTGGGCGTTGGTGACGTTGAGGGACACCGAGGCAACGGTGGCCGGGGCGGGCGACGTGGAGCTGTCGCCGCCACTGCAGGCGGCGAGCGCGATGAGGGCGACGGCGAACAGGCGATGCATGGGGGCTCGGCGAGGGGAAAGGAACAAGCTATCGGGTTCCTGTCCCGACTTACAGACCCGCCGATTCGCGAATTCGAGGGGCGTTGGTCTCTACTGGCGGCGCGCGCGAATGGTCTCCACCACAGGCGACGCCTGGACCGTGGAGGCCGCCTCGTGCAGTCGCCATACGCCCGTTTCCAGCCGCTCCAGATGGAAGGCACGCTTGGGGTCCTTGAGCCGCTGGGCCTGCGCCGGGTTGAACGCGCGCGCCACGCGGGCCGTCTCCCACTCCCGGATGGCGTCCAGGAGCGCCCCCGCGCGCGGATTCGCGCGCAACGCCTTGGGGCGGGCGACCATCGCGAACCCGGCGTCGTATCCTGCGGCGCGCGCCAGCATCCACTCCATCTCGTCCATCGTCGTGCTGTCCGTCAGCAGGTACCACCCAAGCATGTGCGGCATGTAGTTGCGGTCGAACAGCGCCTGATTGTCGATGCGGTACTGCTGCATCGACTCCGCGAAGCCGCCGTACCACGGCTCGCCCCAGTTGTAGTACGACCCGATGTGCCAATAGAAGGTCTTGCTGATGCTGGTGCCGTTGATCAGGTCATGCTTCACACGCGACACGACGTCGTTGGCAAAGACGCCCAGCGCGTAGTCGCCTTGGCCGGACGCCAGCGCCCCTTCGTAGCCGTCGAAGTCGATGTGGTCGACACCGGTCTCGTTCAGGAAATCGGCAAGTTGGCGCGCGACTTCGCGCTGCAGCTCGAAGTTTGGGAAGAACACCTTGTACGGGTGGTCGAACAGCTTGCCCACCGACGTCCCCGCGGCGTGTGGCGAGGCCACCGTGCCGAACGCGCCGCGCTCGCAGCCCTGCAAGACGTAAGGCGGCGCCGTGGTCACCGCGGTACAGCGAACGAGTTCCTTCCCGATCTTGACCGTGCGCAGGTTGTCGTGCTTGTCGTTGGCGAAGTACTCCGGGGACGCCACCTCGATCTCCGTCTGTCGCGCATCCGCCGCTCGTACGAGCGTCGAGGATCCGGTGAGACTCAGCCGGTCGTCGGGCACGGGGGTGACGTACGGATCATTGGTCGTGAGGAAGTTCGTCAGCGTGTGGACACCGAAGTGCAGTCCCGCGACGCGCGCCTTGGCGACCGCGCCCTGCATCGCGCGCCGCTCACCCGGCCACTGCGCGGGGTCGAGAGCGAAGTGCCCCCAGGTGAGGAACGGTCCCTCGTGGTACAGCGAGAATAGCCCGGCGCGCTTCGTATATCCGATCATCTCGTCCACCTCGGTCTCGCCGAATGACGAGATCAGGTACGAGCGGCCGTAGAGCGGCGACTTCTGGAACCAGACGCCGCGCAGCTTCTGGTGCGGCAGGCCCTCCGCGAGCGCGATGCGCTCCAGCAGGTCCAGTGTGGCCGGTTCGGGGCACGAGAAGAACGCGATGGCACTGCCTACGACGGTCTCACCCGGCAGCTGGGGCACGGGCATGTTCGGGTAGTTTCCGCCCCAGGCATCGACGCGGCGCTCGCGATCCCGGTTGATGGCATACGCGTTCAACTGGCTCCCCCACGGCATCGGCTTCGCCGCGATGCCTCGCTCCCACGTACTCCCTTCGCTGTTGGGCAGGGCGCCGCCAAGGGTCTTCAGGTTGAGCACCTGCAGGCCCAGCGCCACCTGCGTATCACGAACCACGCCGATGATCTCTCCCACCGTGTGGCCGATGGTCGTGGGGTATGGCCCCCAGATGATCGCGTCGATCTTGGCCGCCGGAGTCGCCTCGACAATGCGGAACGTCAGGTAGCCGCGACGGATCCGTGCTTCCACGTCGATGTGCGCGCCGACGGTGGGATACGACAGCCGGAGCACCTGGCGCGTTCCGCGCGAGACGCGCGTCATCCGCGCCGGCGCCAGGCGCTCGCCGCCGCTGACCAGCGTCACGAGCGGCGCGGGCGCCCCGGGATGCCGGTAGTCCCGGCCGGTCACTGTGCTTCTGAGTTCGCCCACGTCGCCGCGCGCGTCGACCGTGAATCGGAGCGCGCCGCCAACAAAGGTGGCCTGTGCGTCACCGGCTGCGGCCATGCCAGCGAGCAACGCGAATGACGCGGCAAGATTGAATGAGCGCATAGACGCCTGCATCGCAGAGGGTGACGGAGATCGAGAAGCGACGGCCCGCGTGCGAACATACACGGCGCCCGTGGCCGGTGGAACGCCTGCGCCGCGTGCACCGGCGTCGTGGCGACCGCGGTTGGCGGGGTGCCACCGCGATGCCATACTTGAGTCATGGACGAGCCGTCTGCAACGCAACGACCGGGAGAGGTGGTCATCACGCTCCCCGCGTGGGCCGCCGATGCGGTGGATTGGACGCAACCGTACCCGTCCGACGAGGCGAAGATGCGCCTCACCGTCGCGCTCTCGCGCCTGAACGTCGAGCGCGAGACGGGCGGTCCGTTCGGCGCCGCGGTCTTCGAACTCGAGTCAGGGCGGCTCGTGGGCATTGGCGTCAACAGCGTCGTGCGCCTCAACTGCTCGGCGTTGCACGCCGAGGTGATGGCGCTGATGCTCGCCGAGCAGGAACGGCACTCGTTCACGCTGTCGGCGCCAGGATTGCCGCGGCACGAGCTGGTCACCTCGTGCGAACCCTGCGCCATGTGCCTCGGCGCCACGCTGTGGAGCGGCGTGAAGCGGCTTGTCTGCGGCGCCACGCGCGACGACGCCATGCGATTGGGGTTCGACGAGGGCCCCGTCTTCGCCGCGTCGTACGACTACCTCCAGCAGGCCGGCATCGAGGTCGTGCGCGAGGTCTGCCGAGACGAGGCGCGCGCGGTGCTGGAGATGTACCGGAGCCGGTCGGGGCCGATCTACAACCCGTAGCCGGCGGCTACTTCCCCCGTAGCCGCGCCACCGGTCCGTCCACGCCATTGGGCAGCTGAACGTCCGCCAGCTGGTCGTCGTCGCGCAACTCGCGCTTGAGACGAGCGAGTTCTGCCTTGAGCGACGCCGTCAGCGCCTCCTGACCGCGCTCGCCGTAGAGGTTGTGCAACTCGTAGGGGTCGTTGACGAGATCGAATAGCTCCCACTGATCCTTCTTCCAGAAGTAGATCAGCTTGTGCGTCGCCGTGCGCACGCCGTAGTGCGCGCGTGTGTTGTGGTCGCCCGGGTCGTGGTAGTAGCGGTAGTACATCGACGTGCGCCAGTTTGCCGGCGTGCGGCCGCGCAGCACCGGCAGCAGCGAATGCCCCTGCATCTCCGCCGGCACCGGGAGCCGCGCCGCGTCGAGGAATGTCGGCGCGAAGTCCACGTTCAGTCCCATCGCCTCGCTGCGCGTCCCGGGCTTGATGGCCGCGGGCCAGCGCACGAGGAACGGCATGCGAATGGACTCCTCATACATGAAACGCTTGTCGAAGAGCCCGTGGTCGCCGAGGAAGAAGCCCTGGTCGCTGGAGTAGATGACGATCGTGTTTCGGGCGAGCCCTGCCTTGTCGAGGTAGGCGAGCACGGAACCGACGCTTTCATCCACCGACTGCACCGTGGCCAGGTAGTCCTGCATGTAGCGCTGGTACTTCCATCGGGTGAGCGCTTCGCCGGTGAGCGTGACTGGCTTGCCGTCGCGCTCGATGGTGACCGTGTCGGGCTTGAGCAGGCGCCAGCGCCGCAGCGCCTCGCCGGTCAGTCCTGCGGGTGGGGGGAGCTTCAGATCGCGGTTGTTCAGATCCTTCGCCACGCGCTGCTGGTTCTCGTGCAGCGCGTCGGTGCGCGTCTCGTAGTTGTCCCACAGCGTCACGGGCTCGGGGATGCGCACGCCCGAGAAGTGCGCGGCATGGCTGTCCTCCGGATCCCACGGCCGGTGTGGCGCCTTGTGATGCATCATCAGGAAGAAGGGCTTTCCCTTCGGTCGGACCTTCATGAAGTCGAGCGCCAAGTCAGTGATGACATTGGTGACGTAGCGCCCGGTGTACGTCGTTTCCGCGGTCGCCGTGTAGAAGACCGGATCGTTGTAGACCCCCTGCCCCGGGAGGATGGTCCACGAATCAAAGCCCTGCGGGTCCGAACCCAGGTGCCACTTGCCGATCATCCCGGTGTGATAGCCGCTGCGCTGGAGGATCTTGGCGACCGTCTCCCGCGAGCTGTCGAATCGATTGAACATCGTCACACCGTTCAGGTGCGAGTACTGCCCCGTGAGAATCACGGCCCGACTCGGCGTGCAGATGGAGTTGGTGGCGAAGACGCGCGTGAGCAGCGCCCCCTCGCGCGCGAGGCGGTCGAGGTTCGGCGTCTGGTTGACCTTCGATCCGTAGGCGCCAATGGCGTGCGCCGCGTGGTCGTCGGTCATGATGTAGATGATGTTGGGGCGGGGGGCGCGGGTCGCCTGCGCGGAGACGGCGGCGGGCGCGAGCGCTGCAACGAGCGCCAGGGCGGCTGGGAATCGGGTCGTCACACGAGGTCCTTGCAGGGGGCGAGGCAATATCGCCACGACAGCTTGCCTCCGCGAGCGGGGGCGGCCGCGGCTACCAGAGACCAGGAATCAGCCGGTATCGGGTGCGCCGCGTGTACGCGTCGTAGCCGGCAAGGTCGCGGAGGAGCACTGACTCCTCGTGTCGGATGCGCGCGACGAGCACCGCCGTGAGCGGACCCGACGTCAGCAGTCCCCACCACGAGCCGAGCGCCACGGGCATGGCGAGGAACATGAGGAGCACCGCCGCGTACATCGGATGCCGCACCACCGCGTACGGGCCCGTGTCGATCACGCGCTGCCCGTCCGCGACCTCGATCACACGGGACGCGTATGAGTTCTCGCGCAGCACGAGAAAGAAGAACGCATAGCCCGCCACGAAGACGGCGTCGGCCAGCAGCACGACGGCGGTCGGGATGTTGGACCAGCCGAACCGGCGGTCGAGCCCGGTCACTATGAAGGCGGCCAGATAGCAGATCGCCCCCACGCTCTGGATGACGCGCTGCTCGTGCGTCGGTTCGCGAGCGCGCAGGCGTCGGTCGAGCAGGGCCGGGTCCGTCACGATCAGGTAGGCGAAGATCAGCACCATCGCCCCGAAGAGCACGGCGAGATACGCCACGCCTTGCCAGTAGTCGAACGTGCCGGCCGGGATGAACACCATTGCGCTCAGCACGACGAGGCCGAGCAGTGCCCGCACGAGGGCGCGCAGGGCGAGAGATCCGCGAGATAGGCGATCTGGCATTTCCGCCTCCATCGGTCGGCCCCGCGCACATCACCCGCGCACCGGCGCACGATCTGCGTGCGGTCGCAGCGCCATGAGCCGCCGCGCGTCGCCTACCGTAACACCAACAATCGCTCGCTCCGCACCGCCTCGCCACTCGGCGTCTTCATGGCGACTTCGAGCCGGTACCGCCCCCCGCGCTGTCGCCTGAGATCGAGCGACACGCTGCGCATCTGCACCGAATCAGCGGGCGGCCGACACGACGCAGGCGCGTGACGCCCGGCGCAGCACGTGGCCGCCGGTGTTAGCGTCATCCACCCAGAAGGCCGAGCGCAGGCCGCCGGTGCAGCTGGCCATCGGCGCCAGTGCGAAGCCCTCGTTGTTGACGTTCGGAAGCGAGCTGGGCGGCCGATATCGGCGCAGCACCTGAAACGCGCCGCGCGTCCCACTGGTCGGCAGCACGAGCACCGCCGCGCCGTTACCGCACCCATCGTCGCAGGTGATCCACAACTGACCGGTCGCCGCGTCGTACTCCATTCCCATGACGGCGGGCAACCCCGTGTCGATGACGGCAATGCGCACCGCTGCATTGGTGGCGTGATTGAGGGCGAAGGCGTACACGCCGCCGGTGGCCTCAAGCCCTACAAAGAAGATCCCCGTCCCATGAGAGGGATAGTCGGAAGGCCGGTAGGCCTGCCCGGTGTTTGCGTCCAGAAAGCCGTTGGCCACCAGCATGCTGTCGGGCACCCAGCTGATCGCCTCGATGCCCGCGTTCGGGCTGGGACCAGGCAACGCTGCGTTCAACAGCCATTCGTGCGTGGCCCGCAGCGTGATGCCGCTTTGCGAGACATCGTAACGGAGAATCGAGTTGCGGCTCTCGCTCGGGACCGCATTGTTCCGCTCAGCGACCACATACACACCGGCGGATGCGCCACCCCCGCTCACGGTCACCCCTTCCGCGTCGGGATCGCCGGCATCGTCGGGGTAGCGCAGGGGGCGCCCCGTGCTCCACGGCGCGTTCGACTCGATGCGCCATCCGTCCGACGATGGCACAAGCCGTAGGAGCGTGGAGGGATTGTTGCGCACCGCCCACAGGGCGGTCGTGGTCGCGTCGTACACGAGGCCGCTGACGTTGCCGCCCAAGGCGCCGGCCACGTCAACCGTCGTCGCGTCGTCGACACCGGGCCAGTCAGCGAGCAGGCCGTCCTTCGGGGGGCCGGACGCCGAGTCGGGAACGCCGTGGCAGGCGACGGCAAAGATCAGCGCGACAAGCAGCGGGGCTCTCATTAGAACTCCTGCAGCATCGCGATCTTTCGCTCGGCGCGCCGCAGTCGCATCGCGAAGGTGAGTGCCATCGAGTTGGCGAGATTGAAGGCCAGCTTGCGATGCACCAGCGCCATCTGCTCGAACTGATCGCGCGTGAGGACGTACACCTCGGTGTCGGTGAGCGCGACGGCGTCGTGCGGCCTGGGCTTGGCATCCATGAAGGCGAGCCCGCCAAAGAAATCGCCGCGTCCAAAACTGGCCACCGGCTTGGTCTTGCTGCGCTCGATCGGCGCCACAAGGCGGACCGTCCCGCGTCGCACCCAGTACAGCTCATCGCCCGGCGTGCCCTGCGCATAGATGGTGTCGCCCGCCAAAAACCGGCGGATCTCCATCCGGCGTTCCAGTTCGACGATCGTCTCGTCCTTGTGCTTCGCGAACAGCTCCATTTCAGCCAGTGGCATCGGCTCCTGCTCCTCCGGCGGCAGCTCCAAGCCCCCGACGAGCCGGTCCTCGACCCAGCCGATGGCCGCGTCGAGGTCGGCGAAGATGCGCACGGTCTTGCTTTGCGGATGCCAGACGCCGCTCTGGCCGAGGAACTCGCGCAGGTTGCGTCCGCTGCGGTGATTGTCCTTCACGCCGCTGAAGACCAGCTTGGCCCCGCGTTCGCGGATCGTGTCGCGAATCTGCCGGAAGAGCTGCGCCGCCGTGATGTCGATGGAGCGCACGCGGCGCAGGTCGATAATGACATAACTGCGGGTGCCGATCTCGTGCTCCAAGTCGGCGTAGAGCTGGTAGGTGTTGCCGAAGAAGAGGCTCCCCTGCAGCTCGAACACCACGGCCTCCTGCCCGTGCTGCTCAAGCATCTCCACTTCGCGCTCCGGACGGTGCCAGCTCGAGGACGTCTGCTCGAGATCGGCCTTGTGGCGCACCACCGGCGCGCCGATCTGCTCGCGGACGAAGAGGATCATCGCGAGCCCCACGCCCACCGCTGACGCGGCAATCAGGCTGACCGTCAGCGCCACCACCACCACGGCGAGCACGACCGCGAAGTCGAGCATCGTCTCGCGCGAGTCGAGGAACTGCAGCGGCTCGCGATCGATCATCCGGATGCCGATCACCACCAGAATGCCGGCCAGCGTGGCCACCGGAATCCAGGCGATGAACTCGCTCAACAGGAGGGCGGCGGCCAGTGCCAACGTGCCTTCGATCACGCCCGCGGCCCGGGTCGTCGCGCCGCTGTTCAGTCCCACCAGCGTCGCCCCCATCTGTCCCGCACCGGAGATGCCGCCCAGCGCATTCGCCGCGACATTGGCCACGCCCTGGGCCATCAGCTCGCGGTTGGAGTCGTGGTGGCTCCGCGTCAGCTTGTCGAGCACCACACAGGTCTTGAGCGTGTCGATGGACAGCAGCACGCCCAGCGTCAGCGCCGTGCCGAGCGCGGCGAGTCCGTCGGCCAAGCTGATCTGTCCGTACGCGCTCCAACTCCCAAGCACCGCGCCGAGGAACCCCTCGCCGCTGACGAGCAGCGGGCCAACCACCAGCGGGTTGTTCGTCACGGCGCGCAGTGAAGGGTCAGCGAACACCAGCGCGCCGTAGGTGAGGATGCCGGCCAGGATGCCGAGGATGATGCCCGGCACCCGCTGCGTCACGCGCGGCGCGGTGGTCGCCACCGCGGTGGTCATCAGCGCGATGAGCATGGCGCGCCAGTCCCAGCGGTCCGGCGAGCGCAGCGCCTCCAGCCAGCCCGAACCGCCGGCAACGCCGAGGAACTTCGGCACCTGACTGCTGATGATGATCAGCCCCACGGCCGTCAGGTACCCGCTCACGACGGGATACGGGATGTACTTGATCAACCCGCCCACGCCCAGCACGCCCAACGCCAGCTGCGCCAGTCCACCCAGCATGCCAACGAGGAGCAGCAGCGCCACCACGTGGCCCGGTGCCACGCCGTGCTGGGTGAGTTCGATGGCGAAGGCGGAGAGCACGGCCGCCGCCGGCGCGCACGGGGCGCTGATCAGCCGGTCGGTGCCGCCAAGCCACGACGCGACCAGGCCGAGCACGGTCGCCCCGATGATCCCGGCCACGGCGCCATACGCCGCGTGCGCCGGCCCGAGCGCGGCATACACGGTGACGCCGAACGCGATCGAGGCAGGCAACGCCACCAGCATCGCCGCGAGCCCTCCCCAGAAGTCACCGGGAGAGGGCGCGCGTGCGGCCAGGAGCCTCAGCGCGCGCACCTTCAGAACCTCGGAGATTCGCGGCGCCTAGAGCAGGCCCACGACCTGCTTGGCGGCCTTCAGGTAGTTGGTGTTGGGCAGAGCGGCGATGCCCAGCCCCTCCACCACGGCCTTCATTCCGGCGTAGTTCTCGCTCTCCGCGCACGCCGACTCGACCATCGCGCCGTTGAACCAGACCTGCGCGTACTCGCAGATGATCCCGTCCACCGTGAAGCCGTAGCGCATCTTCTCGACGGTCACCGGCACGAGCTCGGGATGCTGCCGCGCCATCGCGATGAACGCGTCAATGGTGTACGTCTCGGCGTCGAGCGCCATCTCGACCTTGAGGTGCGACAGGATGGTGGCGAGATCCTCGCGCTTGACGGGGAACTGGAACTTGCCGCGCGGCTGGAAGATCTCGTAGCCCTCCGGCGTCTCGCCGACTTTCGTCTTGATGTCGAGGAGGCCGTCGCGGACCTTGACGTTCGCTTCGTTGGTCTTGGCGGACAGGAAGTACGTCTCGGCCGGCATCTTGCGCGCTTGGAACAGCACCGTCTTGCCATTCCACATCTTGGCCTTCACGCCCTCGATGATGTCCTTGCCGAAGACGCGAAACTCGGCGCGCGGAACGATCTTGGCCGCGTCAGCCGCGGACGTCGCCTGGTTCTTGCCAAATACATCGCTCATCGGGATGCTCCTCACTCGGGTGGGTAGAAGGCGACCGCGGGCAACCGGACAGGCCGGCGCTGGTGCCGTGATGGAAAGAAGAGACGCGTCGCGTCGCGCTACGTAGACGACAGGGTGAGTACGGTGCCGAGGATGGCGATGACCGTCGACAGCACCACCCACCGGGAGGCACTTCGTCCGAACGCCCAGCGGCCAAAACTCACCGCCGCGCCTCGCTGGGGGGCGATGGCGTGCGCCGCGACTGCCGCCGCCGCATCGGCCACGGACTCGATGGCCTCGGAGAACTCGCTCAGCTGGCTCTTGTGGCTCAGCCGCAAGTCGAGACGGAAGATGAGGCGCCGGTACTTTTCGCTCGCCTCGCGCGTGTCCAACGCGCGGGTGTGCACCGCGTCAGCCAGGTCGCTCGCTGTCGGGGACTCGGTCATCTGGGCGCGCAGCGCGGCCGCCATCGCATCCACGGTCCGCTTGGCGTGCTCCGCGAGATCGATCAGCAGGGTGTTGCCCTCGAGTACCGGCTCCGGCTGTTCGACGGCATACCGCCGCAGGGTGGCCGTCATGCGGCGCACCACGTCCCCAGCCTGCGCCAAGCGCGCCACCTGCACGCGCCGCGTCCGGCCGACGAACGGTCCGCCGCGTTCGACCGACGCCTGCAGCGCGCGCTGCAGCTCGCCCGCCTGCTGCTCGAGCGCCTTGAGCTCGAACAGCCGACTCTGGAATTCATCAGGCCGGTCCTGCAGCGCCAGACCTATCCCCGACCTGAACAAGACCGCGCCGTGCACCACGACGGCGATCATCTCCTCACACTGCGCGGTCAACGCATCGTTCCGAAACAGCATTCCTCCCTCCGCCTGCCGACGCGCTTGGCGCGTCGGCATCAGAACCATCCGAACACTCCATGCGGGGTGATGCCGAGCACGCGGAACCAGGTCTCGCCGGCGAGGACGATCACCGCCCACCCGATGACCATCATCGTGATCCCGTACTTGAACGCATCGCCCAAGCTGTACTTGTCAGTTTCGTAGAGCAGCGCCGCCGGCTTGCTGTTGAACGGCAGCACGTACACATGCTCGATCAGGAACGCCACGGGCAGCGCGAGGCTCACCACCGCGAACCCAAAGCGATTGGCGACACCAATGGCGATGGGGACGAAGATCATGGCGCGCATCGTCTTGGACTCGAACACCAGCGCGCTGAACGTCATGAACGCGGTGAGCAGCAGGTACAGCGCCCAGAACGGCGTGTGCGACCCGATCCCCAGGTGATCGAACGCCGCGTTCACGGTGATGGCCGGCAAGTCGGTCGTATCCAGTCCCGCACCGAGCGCGTACGCACCCGCCGAGAACAGCATCAAGTGCCACGGCACATCCACGTCGTTCCAGTCGACGATGCCGATGCGCGGCAGCAACGCGGTGATCGCGCTGAGGAACGCCACGGCCGTCGGACTGACACCGTGCACCTTGTCGGTCGCCCAGAGCCCGAGAATGACCACGAACAGGATGATCGCGCGCACTTCCTTGCTCGAGATCGGTCCCAACTCATCGTACGCGTCCTTCAGGCGCGCCATGCCCCCTTCCACCTGCGGCACGCGCTCGTCCGGCGCCAGCGGGAAGAAGACATGCATCGCCAGCCAATAGCCCACGACCATCAGGCCGATGGCGATGGGGAACTGCGCCATCATCCAGTCCGTGAAGTACACCGACGAGCCGATGGCGCCCGCGATCAGCGCCGCGGCCAGCAAGTTCGCTCCCGATCCGGTGAGGAACGCGCTCGCACCCAGATTGTTGTGCAGCAGGTTCTGCAGGACGATGCTCCGGCCGAAATTGGTACGCCCCTCTCCGGGACGCGCGCCATAGATCGCGGCGATAACCATAAAGAGCGGCAGCAAGATGGCCGCTTTGGCGGTCGTCGCCGACACGAACGCGGAAAGCACCAGGTTCAACAGGATGAACACGAAGAACACGGTGCGCGCCGTGTGCCCGAACTTGAGGATCAGCCAGAGTGCCATCCGCTTGGCGAGCCCGGTGGCGACCAGCATGCTGGCCAGCACGAACGACATGATGTTCAGCCACATCACCGGGTGGCCGAGCTGCGCGTAGGCCTTCTGCTCCGGCAATACCCCGGTGAGGACGAGCGAGATCAGCAGGATCAGGCTCGTGAGGTAGTTCGGCAGCGCCGTGGTCGCCCACAGCACCATGGACGCGGCGAAGATGGCCAGCATGTAGCCGTTGCGCTGGCTGAACAGCTCGCTGCCGATGGCGGCAAACTCCTTCTTCGCGGCCTCGGACGAGAGCGTCGCCGGGTCGATGCCCTGCAGGAACGGAAGCTCGACCACGAACGCGAAGAGCACGAACAGCAGGAGGGCCAGCGGGATCCCGGCCTGCGCGAGGCGCCGTTCGAACGCGCCCTTCTTGCGGACCGGAAGCAGTTCGATCCGGTACTGGTGCATGTCCAGCGGATCGGCGTGCACCGGCGTGGCGGTCGGGGCGATGGAAGCCATTCTCACCCCTTCGCCCACTTCGTGTAGGGCTGTTTCATCAGCATGGAGTTGTAGTACCGCGTGTCTCCGGTGACCTCGGCGCCGAGCCACGATGGCTTCTGGAACGCCTCGCCCTCCGCCGACAACTCGATCTCGGCGAGCACCAATCCCTCATTGTCGCCGTGGAACTCATCCACTTCATACGTGTGCGCCCCGACGGACACGAGGTGCCGCACCTTGTCAATCACACCGGGTTCGCAGATCGCGAGCATCTGGTCGGCCTCGGCGGCGGGAATCTCGCGCTCCCACTCGAAGCGGCTGGCTCCTGACGCGTTGCCGATGCCCTTTACCGTGATGAATCCCTTGTCGCCCTTGATTCGGACGCGCACGGTCCGCTCCGGCACCGACGACAGGTAGCCTTGTACAATGCGCGTCGACTTCTGGGCGTGCTCACGGAAGGAGCCGCTGACCAGGAACTTCCTTTCAATCTCTTGTGCCATGTGCGTTTCCTTGAGGGAGCGGTGGGAGGGCGCGGGCAACACCCGGCGATGGGGACCCGGCGGCAGTGCTGCCGCCGAGCGCCCCTCATGCCCCACGAACCAGTCCGCTTAGCTGAGCGGAATGCCTTCGATGGTGATGTTGTCGAGACGGTTGTTCCCTGACGCGCCGTCGGACCCCGTGCCGGTGAACAGGATGCGGAACCGCATGTTCGCCTTGTTCTCCACGGCCGTGATCGCCGAGAGGTTCACCGACTTCTGCTCCCACGCCTCGGCGATCGCAATCGGACCGCCGACCGGCACCCAGGTCGTGCCCCCGTCCACCGAATAGGAGAACTCCTCCTGCTGCGCGCCGCTGCTCGAACGCTGCGCGGCCCAGGTCACCACGATGCTCTTGTACCCCGTGGTGGGCGCCGCGATGATGAGCGCGCGCGTGTTGGCCGGGTTGCGCGGCCGCAGGCCGAGGCCGGCCGCCAGGTTGTTGCGCGCATTGATGTCGGTGCCCGGATCCACGTTGTCCATGTAGCCGAGTCCCGTCCCCGGATAGGTAATCTCGGCCGGGGCGCGCTTCGTCACGTCGACGGCGACGCTGGTCAGCGTCCCGGCGGGCAGGTTGTTGAAGTGCCAGTAGTGGATGAGCTCGCTCTTGGTCGGCGGCGGCGGGGGCGCCACCGGATCTTCGATGCACCCCGCGGCCGGCAGCACCAGTGCTGCGGCGAGAGCGAGCGTGCCGATCTTCTGTGTCATGGTATACATGATGGGTCGTCTCGTCGTGGTCAGAAGTTCACTTCGCAGCGCAGCGCGAGGACGCGGAAGTCGTTGCCACCCTTCCCCTTCGCGGCAGTGATGAGCTGCGGGTTGTTGGTCGGCGTGCCGTCCGCCTTGTAGCCGATCGCGAACTTGCCGCGGCCGGTCGCGTAGCGGTCGTAGTCGAGAATACCGTAGTTCAGCATGAACTTCACGTTGTTGTTCACCCACCAGTTCGCGCCGATCACCGTCGCCTGACCCGCGCCGCCCTTGATGCCAGCGTCGAAGTCGTTGAGGTCGAGGTACTCGAAACGCGCGGCGAGTTCGACATCACCCCACGTCTTGCCGCGCTTCGGCTGCGTGAACTCGCCTTCCTCGGAGTTGTAGCGCTGGCGGCCACCGAACAGCAGCACGCTCGCCATGACATAGGCGCCATCGAACTTCGCCGACTTCAGCGTGTCGAGGCGATTCACCGTCACGTTGTTGTATTCGGCCGAGACGCGCCAGTTCTTGTAGAACGCCGAACCTTCGAGTCCGTTGAGCACCGCGTCGTCCACGTTCTTCATGCGGTCGGTGTCCACGTACTTCTTGCGATTGATGTAGGTCACACCGCGCGCGCTGAAGCGCATCGTGCCCAGCACATCGTCGGTCTTTGGCGTCCGGTAGGAGCTCGCCGCGGCGAGATGCAATCCGCCGTCCTCATGGTTGAACGAGGGGCGGAAGATCAGCTTGCCGGTCAGCGAGTAGCCTTCGTCGCGCCCGAACGCCTCGTTGTTGTCCTGACGGGCCACCACCGCATCCGACTCCCCAATGTCCTGGAAGTAGACACCGCCGAACGCGCGCAGGCCCATCGGCAGGCTCTTGGCTGCGGAGACGCCGAGGCGGCGGGACGGCACGAGCGCCTTGGTGCCGAGCGGCCGCTCGATGAACGACAGGTAGCGGCTGGTCGTGTTCGTCTCCATCGAGAACACTTCCTTGGCATTGCCGATCTTTACGTAGAAGTCCTTGTTTGTGTACATCAGGTACGCATCCTCAATCTCCACGGCCGCGTCGGCGAAGTTGAGATCGAGTTCGCCGTACCAGCGCGGCGTGAACTGGCTCTTGGTCGCGAAGCGCAGGCGACGCAGGGCGATGCCGTTGCCGATGGGCGCTGGCGTCTTCCCGAAGAACACGGCCGCGTCGGTCTGCACGCGCACGTCGAACCAGAACTTGTAGTCCTGGTTGGGCGATTCGAAGACGAGGAAGCCGCTGCGCTCCTCGCCGCTGACCGGCTTGCGCTCGGTCTTGACGCCGTACTGGTTGATGCGCATCCGCGACAGCAGCACCACGTCGAACTGCGACGCGCCGGCGAGTTCCTTCTCCACGGCGTCGTGCTCCGGATGCATGAACAGCAGGACGTCCGCGGATCCTGCCGGGATGTCCAGGCGGTAGCGTCCGGTGAGGTCGGTGACTGTCGACAGCACTGCGCCCTTCAGTCGAACGCTGGCACCGGCGACGGGCTTGCCGTCGAGGTTGGAGGTCACCGTCCCCGTAACGACCCGCGCTTGGGCCCTGGCGGCGAGCGGGGTCACCAGCAGCAGCGCCGCTGCCGCGATGGCGAACTGGATCCGTCTCATCATGGTTGGTCTTTCCTTCTGCGTGAAAGGGCGTGCGAGCGCCGCGGGTTCTGCGGTGCGCCGGGGACCGCTGATGGCTGGCCGGTCCTTCGATGCGACGGCGATCGCGTTGCGTATGGGGGGCGGAACACGCACAACAAGTGCAAACGCCGTGCCGTGGGCTGGCACCGCCGTGCGCCAGACACTAAGTGATTTCCTGGCAACGGGTTACCCGTCAGGAGCGGATGCTCACGGCCCGGCTCGCACGCCGGCGGCCGGAGGCCAACCGGCGAAATCTCGCCGATACCCCCGGCGAAACTTCGCCTTCAGTCGGTGGGCACGTCGAGGTTGAGCTTCTCCAATCGGCTCCGGAGTGTCCCGCGGGGCATCCCCAGCAGTCGCGCCGCCTGCGTCACGTTGCGCTCCGACTTCTCCAGCGCCCAAGTGATGATCTCGGCCTCGCGCTGGCGCATGTACTCGTCAAACGGCGGATACTCCGACGCGCCCGCCTCCTCGTCGCGCATCTCCGGTGCGGTCACGTCCGGCACCGTCGCATCGTGCGCCGGGGCGAGTTCCGTTTCGCCGGTCGCGATGACGCGCTGCACGAAGTTCTCGAGCTCGCGTACGTTGCCTGGCCAACCGTAGGCACCCAGCATCTCGAAAAACGTCGGTTGCAGGCGGGCCAGCCACTCACGCCCGCCGTGCTTCTCAAAGAAATGCCGCGTCAGGGGTGGGAGGTCCTCGGGACGCTCCCGAAGCGGCGGGATGCGCAGCGGCACGATGTTCAGCCGGTAGAACAGGTCCTCCCGGAACTGCCGACGCTCCACGTGCGCCTTGAGATCCACCTTGGTGGCGCAGATGACCCGCACGTCGACCGGAATCTCCGCCGTCCCTCCAAGCCGAGCCACCGTCCGCTCCTGCAGCACGCGCAGCAGCTTCACCTGCGGACCGAGTGGCAGGTCGTCCACGTCGTCGATGAAGATCGTGCCGCCGTTGGCCCGCTCGAAGTATCCCTTGCGGCGCTGCACCGCGCCTGAGAACGCCCCCTTCTCGTGCCCGAAGAGTTCGCTCTCCAGCAGCGATTCGGGGATGGCGGCGCAGTTGATGGCCACGAACGGTTCGTCGCGCCGTGGGCTGAGGAAGTGCACGGTGCGCGCGATCATCTCCTTCCCCGTCCCGCTCTCCCCGCGAATGAGCACCGTGCTGTTGTGCTGCGCGACCTGCCGCACGGTCTCCAGCAGCTTGCCCATGGCGGGCGCCTCGGCGACGACCGTGCGGTTCTGGAACAGCTCCAGGCGGCGGCGCAGATCCGCGTTCTCGTCTATCACTGACCGGTACTGCCGGAGATTGCGCATCATCCCCAGGAACTTCTCGGGGGCCAGAGGCTTCGTGATGTAGTCGTAGGCGCCCAACTTGAGCGCGTGCACGGCGGTGTCGACCGTGGCGAACGCGGTGATGACCACGACCTCGCAACGCGGATTCGCCTGCCGCGCGGCCTGCAAGACCTCCAACCCTCCCGGGCCGGGAAGCCGCAGGTCCGTGACGATCACGTCGTATTGGCCGGTGCGCGCCCGCTCCATCCCCTGCGTGCCGTCCTCGACCGCCTCCGCGGCGAAGCCCTCGCGCACCAAGGCATCCGTCAGCGACACCCGGGTGATCCGGTCGTCCTCCACCAGCAGCACTCTCATGTGGCTTCCCCCACCGGCAGCAGGACCGTGAACGTCGTGCGCACCCTCGGTTCGCTGTGCACGCGGATGGTGCCGCCGTGCAGTTCAATGATCCCCAAGGTGACGGACAGGCCAAGCCCGGTGCCCCGGCCCGTCTCCTTGGTCGTGAAGAATGGCTCGAAGATCTGCGAGCGATGTTCGTCCGAGATCCCCATGCCATTGTCCGTCACCGAGACGAACACGCCGCCGTCTTCCGCGACGCCCGACTGCACACGAATGCCGCCCCCAGCATCAACGGCGTCGATGGAGTTCATCAAGAGGTTCATGAAGACCTCCTTGAGCAGGGTGGCGTCGGCGCGCACGCTCGGCAATCCGGGGTCCAGCGCGGTTTGCAGGGTGATGTCCTTGCGCCGGAACTCAAACTCCAGCAGGTCGCGCACCACCCGCAACTGCTCATTGAGGCTGACCAGTTGAAAGTCCGCCGGCTGGTTGCGGGCGAAGCCGAGCAGCTTCTGCACCACCGACTCGATCTGCTGCAGGCCCTCGTCGATCAGGCCCAGGTATCGCTGAGTCTGCTCGGCGTTCGCCGGTTCTGCCTGAATCCCATGCAGGCAGAAGCGAATGCCGTTGAGCGGATTGTTCACCTCGTGCGCCACGCCCGACGCCAGGCGTCCCACGGATGCCAGCTTCTCCGCCTGAAACACCTGCTGCTGCGCGGCCGTCAGTTGACGCCGCGACTGCCGCAGACGCCCCTTCAGCTGCTCGAAGTGCTGGATGAGGTAGCCAATCTCGTTGCTCGGCGCTTCGAGCGGCGCGCGCTGATCCGAGTCGAGGTCGAAGCGGTCTACCTCGGCGACGAGCGACTGAAGCGAGGCGGTGATGCGTCCGACGAGCAAGTACAGCAGGCCGAGCGTTGCCGTGGTAATGATCGTCGTGATCAGCAGCAGCTGGAAGAAGAGCCGCCGGATCTGCTGACGCATCGGACCGGCGTCGAATCGGATGAGCGTCGCCCCCCAACGCTTTCCTCCGACTTGCAGCGGGACGGCCGCCTCGATGACCCAGCGACCGTCGTCATCCTCGAGCACCGCGCTGGCCGGCGCCGGCGTTCGGCTGGCCGCCAGCGTCGCCGAGTCGGTCACTTGCCGGTTGTAGAGCCGCGGATCGCTGTGCGCGAGGATCCGACTATCCGCACCGATGATGCTCACCGACAGCGCGCCGTCCGTCGACTCCATGAACGTGCGCACGTGGTTGTCGAGCACGTCGGCCGCCGATGACTGCTCCTGATCGTCCATGATCAGCGCGTCAACCGCGGCAATTGCAAACGTCCGGGCTACAGCGATCGCGCCGTGTCGCTGTTGCTGGATGATCCCGCTGCGCACCTGCAAGAGCCCCGCCAGGGAAATCGCGCCAAACAGGGCGACAACCACGACACCAACCGTGGTGACGACCTGTACGCGCAGCGATGCGCGCCCCGACGGGTGTTCCGGCATCATCGCCGCCGTGGCGCCAGCATCTGCCGCAGCACGTCGTAGTCCGCGTCGCTGGCGCGCGTGAATCCGTTCGCGAACTCAGGATCCCACTTGGCGGTGATCTCCCGGAAGCCCGGCGCGCGCCGGTCGAGGGAGAGAAGCGCGCGAGTGATCGCCCCCACGAGCGCCGTGTCGTGGCGCGCGGCGACGACAATGGGCGCGCCGGGGATCGGATCCGACGTGGCGATCACGCGAACGCCGCGGCCGCGATACTCCTGGGCCACGCGGTCCTTGACGGCGGCGGCATCCGCATTGCCGCGGAGCAGTTCGTACACTGCCGCGTGATGGTTGGGGAGGAAACGCAGGGAGCGCAGCGCGGTGCTGTCGACTCCCACGGCAGGCATCACACGCGTCAGCAGCCAGTTGGCTGAGTACGACAGTTCCGGCGGAAGCGCGAGGCGACGGCCGCGCAGATCCCGTGGTCGGTGTAGGTCAGAGCCTTCGCGCACGAGGAGGACCGAGCGAAACCGCGGTTTGCCGTCGTCATTGACGGGCTGCACGATACTGACCACGCCGTGTTCGTCGTGCGCCTTCACGTAGAGGTAGGCGCCCAAGAAGGCCGCGGCGACGCGGCCGCGCACGAGTTGCTGGACCGTTTCCTCGTACGTGCCACTGAGGCGGAGCGCGAAGTACCGGCCGGTGGTCTGTGACAGGTAGTCCATCACCGGCTGGTAGCCGCGATAGATCACACTCGAGGGGTAGCGCGAGATGACGCCCACGAACACCGTCTCGGCGGGCGCCGGCGCCGGCTCGGCCGCGGCGGCCCCCGGATAGGGCGACGACACGTCGACGACGGTCCGGTAGATCAGGATCGTCGGCACGAGGAATGCGGTCGCAGCCAGCAGCACACGGCCGGCGATTCGGGGCATCTCGGCCATCAGCGGTCTCCAACGTCAACGCGCCGCCCGCGGCGAACCCCGCGGGGCGGCGCGCTGAAACTTAGAACCGGGCATTCGAAGCCGCGAGGCGTGGCGCGGCCTCCAGCACAGCGCCCTACCGTCGCGGATCCATCGTCATCGCGTCGTACAGCGCGCCGTTGGCCATCACCCAACGGATCGCGGAGCTGTTCCGGATGTTGTCGAGCGGGTTCTTGTCGAGCACCAGCAGGTCGGCCAGCTTGCCCTTCGCCAGCGTACCGAGGTCCTTGTCGAGCCCCAGCGACTCCGCGCCGTTGATGGTCACCGTGCGCAGCGCCTCGTGCGGGGTCATGCCGCCCTGCGCCAGCATCCACATCTCCCAGTGCAGGCCGAGCCCTTGCAGCTGGCCGTGCGCGCCGGAGTTCACCTTCACGCCAAGATCATTGAGCGCCTTGGCCGACCGCGAGGTCGCGACGTACGAGTAGTCGTCCTCATCAGCGATCTCGCGGCGTCGTGCGCGCGCCTCGAGTGAACCCGGGAAGGCGAAGCGGCGCAGCCGCTCGTCTTTCCACACGTCCGAGTACGCATACCAGTAGTACTCGCCGCTGAGACCAGCGTAGTTCACGATGAGCGTCGGTGTGTACGCGGTCTTGCTCGCCGCGAATACCTTGAGCGCGTCCTGGTACAGCGGCGTCACCGGGAGGTTGTGCTCGACGGTCGTATGACCGTCGAGGATGTGCGTCATGTTGAAGAAGAAGGTGCTCCCGCCCTCAGGGACGACCATCATCTCGAGCTGGCGCGCCGCCTCGACGATCTGCTGCCGGGCGTCGCGGCGCGGCTGGTTGTAGCTCTTCACGCTGAACGCTCCGACGGCCTTCATCCGGCGCAGGTGCGTGAGTGCTTCGTCGAAGGTTGTCGTGACCGCCTTGATGCTCCCCTCCGCGCCGTACAGAATCGTGCCGGTGGAGAAGAGGCGCGGCCCCGTTGGCATAGCGCCCGACTTGATCATCTCCGACGCGCTGAAAACCATGTCGGTGCTGTTCGACGGGTCGTGCATCGTCGTCACGCCGAAGGCCAGCGCGGTGAGCATTTGAGGATTGCGCACCGCGGTGATTCCAGACGAGCCGGTCCCGATGTGGGCGTGCGCGTCAATGAAGCCGGGCACCACGTACTTGCCCGACGCGTCCACGCGCTTCGCGCCCGCCGGGATCTTCACAGAGCCGGACGGCCCGATGGCGCTGATGCGGTTGCCCTCGACGACAATCGTCGCGTTCCGGATAACCTCGCGCCCGTTCATCGTGATGGCCGTCGCACCGGTCAGCGCGATCGCGCCGGCCGGCTTCGCGTGCGCCGCGCGGAAACCGATGGGCATTCCATTCGGCTCTGGGTCCTTCTTCACCGTGGTCGAATCGGCGGTCTCGAACGCGAACGTCTGCCCCAGATCGCGGGTGAACAGCTCGGGGCCGAGTGCCCAGAAGACTTTCCGCGCGTCAGCCGACCAGTGCAGGTCGGTCCCGGCGTCGCGCGAGATGCGCTTCACGGGGATGTCCGTCGTGCTCGGACCGATGGTCACCGCCTTGCCCGTCACCGCGAACGGCGCCACGTAGGCGTTGAACCGCTCCACCCACGCGATGTACTTCTCGTCCGGCGACGGCGCGAACTGCGTGGCGTTCTCGGCCACGAGATGTACGCGGCGCTCGCCACCGGTCAGGTTCACGGAAATGAGCGCTGCCTTGTCACCCTCGCTGGCCGACAGGAAAATGCGCGTGCCGTTCGCCATGAAGCGCGGATCGCCCCCCTCGCGCGTCACCAGCGCCGGTTCGCCGCCCGACGCCGCTACTATATAGATGCCCTGCTCCCGGCTGTACTCCACGCTGCGCAGCTGGTCGCCGCCGGTGCGGCGGTAGACCACCCACCGTCCATCGGGCGAGAACTCCGGCGACATGTAGTGTCCCTTTCGGGTCGTCAGCGCGCGCGGCGCTCCACCCTCGGCTGAGACCACGCGAATGGCCCCCAGCGAGTCCTCGTCGTAGCTGGCGTACACGAGCGACTTGCCGTCGGGAGACCACGCCGGATGAAGCTCCTGTCCCCGTCCCGACGACGTCACCCTCCGCGGCGTGCCGTCGGGCATCGCTCGCACGTACAGCTTGCCGAGCGCCGTGTATGCCACGCGCTTCTGGTCGGGCGAGACCGACACCCAGCGCAGCATTTTCACGTCGAACGTGTCGGGCGCCACATCCTGCATGAACCGCACCGCCTCGGTGACTGACTGCTTCACGGCCGCGGTGAACGGGATGTTCGTCGGCTTCCCGGTGGCGACGTTCACGCGCCAGAGCTTCCCCTGGGCCCAGATGACGATCTCCGCGCCATCCGGCGTCCAGTCGAAGCCGGGGTACGTGCCGAAGATCGCCCACGCTTCCTGCTGGTCGTGGTCGAGCCCGTCCCACAGCGCGCGTTCCGCTCCGCTTTCCTGATCCTGGACATACAGCACCGACGCAGTGCCCACGCGGCGCACGAAGGCGATGGACTTGCCGTCGGGCGAGAGCTGCGGACGCAGCGAGCCGCCGTTCCCGCCGATCCACGTGGTGCGCTCACCCGTTTCGCGGTCGAGACGCTGAATCACGTACACCACGCCGTGCGGATTGCGGTTGTACTGGAACCCGCCGCCCGGCGACACGTCCTCGCTGAAGAACACGTAGCGCCCATCCGGCGAAACGGTCGGCTCGGTGGCGTTCTGCTCCCAGTTGCGGCGGTCGGTGAGCTTGATCCCCGCCCCGCCCGCCACGTGGTAGATCCACATCTCGCCGGAGCCGAGCGAGCGCGTGTTGCGGAAGTGCTTCCGGCCGATGAGGTACTTGCCGTCCGGCGTCCATGCCGGATTGGAGACCTGCCGCTCCTTTTCCTTGCTCACCTGCTGGAGGTTCTTGCCGTCCGCCGAGGCGGTCCAGAGGTTCTCGAGTCCGTCGCGGTCCGATGTGAACGCGATGCGCGAGCCGTCAGGGGACCAGCGCGGCATGGTTTCATACGCGGGGCCCCCGAGGATCAACGTCGCCTTGCCGCCCGTGATCGGCATCGTGTAGATGTCGCCGAGCAGGTCAAAGACAAGCGTCTTGCCATCGGGGGAGACGTCCACCGACATCCAGGTGCCTTCGGACGTTTCGAAGGTGATGTCCTTGGCTGGACCGTGCTTGGCGAGCACATCCCACTTGGCGGGGATGGTCGGGGTCGCCTTGACGTCGGATTCCTGGGCGGCGGCGAGGGCGGCACCGCCCAGCGCAGCCATGGCGGCGGCGAGTCGTAGAGTGGGAAGCATGGAGGTTGGGCTGGGAGTCCGTCAAAGATAGCGGCCGTGGGGCGGCACTCCAGAGCGCCGGCCAAGATTGGCGAACGGCACGGGGCGGCCGGGCACGATGCCCGGCCGCCCCGTTCGCTTCCTTCGCGCTTACTTGCCCGCCGGCGGGAGCACGACCGTGTCGATCACGTGGATCACGCCGTTCGAGGCGGCCACGTCAGCCTGCGTGACCATCGCGTTGTTCACGTGCACCATGTTCCCCATCACCTTGATGTCGAGCGCGGCGCCCTGCAGCGTGGCCGGCTTGGCCTCCTTGGCCTTGATCACGTCAGCGGCCATCACCTTGCCCGCGACCACGTGGTACTTGAGGATCGCGGCGAGCTTCTGCGGATCCTTCAGCAGCGCCTCAACCGTCCCCGCGGGGAGCTTGGCGAACGCGGCGTCCGTCGGGGCGAACACCGTGAACGGACCCGTGCCCGACAGCGCGTCCACCAGCCCCGCGGCCTTCACAGCCGTTACCAGCGTATTGAAGCCCGCATTCGTGGCGACCTGCACGATAGTCTGCTCTGGCGCCTTGTAGTCGGCGCCTTTCGCCATCTGGGCGGCGGCTGTGTTCGTGGTCAGCGCGGTGGCAGCGGCAATCAAGGCAAGCTTCATTGACGTCATCGTCCTGCACTCCTTGTGTCTGGGGGGTCTGCGCATCGCATCCACGATGCAAGTGTGTGCGCAACAGACGCGGGAGGTGTGCGCAGAGTTCCCGACACGCGGGGCACAACGATCGATCGCGCGTGCGGGAACTTGCCGCACGCGCGATTCGTTCGGTTCTAATTGCGGTACGGCGGCGCGCGCTACGTCAGCCACCCCTTGGACGACGCCGTGCGCGCCAGGAACACCAGCGCAACGGCCACCGCCAGCACGAAGCCCTGCAGGCCATATGCCGCCGCGCCGGCTGACACACTGGCGGGCGTCAGCACGAAGAGTCCGATGTCCTGCACGATCACCCCGAGCAGCGACGCGATCAGGACGGGCGTGGCCCATCGCTTACGCAGGATGAGCGCCAACGACCCAAGCGCGCCGCCCCAGACGGCCGTCGCCGTGGCCGCCACCGCCCAGGCGGCGCGCGCATTGTACATCGCCTGCTGCGCCTCGGTCATCTTGGCGATGTCCTCGGGCGTGAGCATCACGTCGCTCAGGTAGGCGGCGCAGCCCATCAGGTTCCACAGCAGCGCGACGATCGCGGTCGGCAGGTACCACTTCGGAGCTTGGGTCATCAGGAGGGCTCGGGGGGAGAAGGGATCGGCGACGTTACGCTCGCCCGGCCGCGCGCGCAAGGCGCGGTGCTTTTGTGGCGCACCGCAAGCGGCGCCTTTCGCTACACGCACGTACTGCGCGCGGGGTTCCGAGACCGTTACGGCCGCTCGTATCGCGTCACGCCCAGCGTGCCCTCATCGCTGAGAAGCGCGCGCTTCGTCGAATCGGCCAGGATTGCCTCGAACGTCATCGGCGCGCCGTCCACGCGCATCAGCCGGCGCACCGGGCGGATGCCGTGGCTGTAGTCGATGTACCAATCCACGTGCCCCGCGTACACCGGCTGGATCGGCTGGCCGTTCAGGTAGTGCCAGCCGTAGATCGCCACACGCTCGGCGCGCACGCGAAGCGCATTCGACACCACAACGTCCTTCTTGATCCCGGCCACCACGTCGCCGCGTCGCGTTCCGGCCAACTGCGCTTCGATGATGCGGTGGTGCTCCAGGAACGTGAGCGTCGAGTCACGGTCCCGCGTGAGCGGACGCGGTTCCCCTCGCACGCGCGCCGCGGTCCAGATATCGTCGGACATCTTCCGCGTCGGCAGAACGAATCCGTAGAAGTCACAGAACGCCTGCGCGGTGTATGGCGTCATCGGCATCCGGACGAAGTCGCTGTCCGATCCGATCGCGAGGTAGTCCGGCATCACCGCGTACTGCACCGTGTGTATCGCGCCATCCGCCCCGGTGATGCGCGCCTCGACGGTCTGCAGCGACCGAAGGAACGACGGGATGTTCCCGGCGAGGATCTCCCGCAGGGTCGCCGCCTCGCGCGGCTCCTTGTTGGCGTGCGCGATGGTCGCGATGAACGCCGACCCGCTGAGTGCGTCCGCCGCGCGCGGCGGAATGGCGGGCGGCGCCGGCGGCGGCAGTGCCACCGCGCCCTCCACATACGCCGCGTACGCGCGCTCGGTCCGCAGGAGTGACGGTCCACGATCGTACGCGCGGCGTCCGTGGAGCAACGCGTGCAAATAACCGTTCATCTCGCCGATCATCGCCGTGTGAAGGATCTTGTTCTCCGGGTTCGGATGGAGCAGGACCTCCACCTGCGGCACACGGTACCTGACGAAGGCGTTGAGCGTATCGCGCCGCCACGTAACTCCGGCCGCCGAGAAATCGTCAAGCAGCCGCTGCGTGGCGCGCCAGGTGCCGCCCGTTTCGCTGACGACCTTCTTGCCGTCGAGGGTGATCTCGCGGTCATCGTACGCCAGCGTGCCAAGCCGGTGGCTCGTGTCCGCGCGAAGCCACGCCCGCAGCTTCTCGCCGTGCACCGCCGAGTAGTTGTAGTTCGCGTCGAGAAAGACGATGCGTGTGAGCCAGCCCGGCAGGGCATCCTGCCCTTCGATGAACCCGAACATGAACGACCCGCCGCCGCTGTGCCCGGTCAGCGTGACGGACAGTCGCGGTGGGTCGCCGATGGTCGTGCGCAGTTGGTCCACGATCTCGATAATGCGGCGGTTCGCGCGGGGGTAGCCGAGCTTCGCTCGCCACGCCGGCCAACTCTTGCCGTCCGCCTCGATGTAGGCGACAACGGCCTGTGGCACGCCGCGGTCGCGCAGGGCGCGGGTCTGCGCGGCGATATGCTGGATGTCGAACCGCCACCCGACCCCGTCGCTCATCGTCCGTCCCATCGTCTCGAGCGTCGAGTTGCCATTCGGCAGGGCGTACAGGATCAGCTCAACGGGTTTAGTCGCATCGAGGTCGGCCGGCGTGACGATGCTGGCCGTCACGCCGGGATAGACATCGAGCACACGAATGTGCTCCGCGGGGCGCGGCACCGGCGCGCCGTGTTCCGTGGCACGCGGCGCGCCCGACGTGGCGCACGCCGTGAGCAGCAGCGTCAAGCACCAGGCGAGTCGCCGCTGCAGCGCGATCGTCCGGCGGAGCGTCGCACGCATCTCTATTTCGCGACCTCGACGCCCCAAGGCTTCGAGAACTTGTCGCTCGTCGAGAAGGCCAGCTGCACCTGCATCTGTTTGTCCTGCGGCATCACGCCCATCGAGAACGTGTAGTTCGCGGGACTCCACACCTCGGAGCTCGCGTTCATGTCGAGCTGCATCGCCAGTTCACCACCGCGCTTCAGGACCAGACCGTCGAGCGTCATCCCGCCGCTGTGGAAGGTCTGGTAGTACTTCTTCGCCTTTGGATCGTAGGCGTAGAAGGTGAACCGGAACTTTACCTCGGTGTTCGACATCGTCTTATGCAAGAGCGTCGCGATCACGTTCTTGTTGACCGTCGAAACCTGCGCCGCGAAAGTGATCGGGTCGGCGTAGCCGCCCTTCCACTGGATCCCGCTGGCCACGCCAACAACCTTCACGGACTTCGTGACATCCTCTGGATTGGTCACGTTGAAGTCGGCGGCCAGTTCCTTGTCCCCGATCTTCAGCGAGTTGATGTGCCCCACGATCTCCTGCCCGTCCTTCTGGAAGTTGAACCCCAGCAAGACGGACGCGGTGAGATTGGTCTCGGCGCGTGGGGCCGGCGCGAGTTCACGGGCCCAACCGGTGGGCGACGAAAATACGGCCGCACCCATTAGGGTGGCGGCGACGATCGAACGCCTTCGTGTCACAATGCCTCCTCGATGCGAAGCCTGCGCGAACCACGGCTAGCGCACCATCACGACGCCCGCGGCGTCGGCTTTCGCGTAGAGCGACCCGCTCGGATCGTAGAAGGAGATGGTGCGTTTCCGCCCTTCGACGATTTCGATCGCGCGCGCGAACTGCTGCGCGGCGGCGAGCTGACCAGCGCGCTGCTGTGGCCAAAGTGCGGCCGGGAACGTCACGGCCAACTCCTCGCCGCGCGTCTCCACCTTCGCCTCCTGCCGCACCCGGCGCACCAGCGCCTCGGCCTCACCCGCGGACATCGGTGCCGCGACCAGGTTCTCTATCACCTCGCCGGCGGGAATCTCGCGCTCCCGGCCAGCGAATCCGAACCAGATCCCCGACGCCAAGAGCACGCCGAGCAGCCCCCAGCGCATCCGTGGCGTAAACGGAAGCTTCGCGACCAGTTGCTTGGCAGACGCGGGCGCGCCACCGGCGCGACCGCTGGCACGGTCTTGCGGCGAGTACTCCGCAAAGCAATGCGGGCACATCCGCTGATTGTGGCTTTCCTTGCCACACTTGCTGCAGACAGGCATGACCTCAAATGGAATGCGGCTGCAGACTGCTCGCAATGGGCGACCGGCCGCGTGGCTGGCCGCCATCACCTCCGCCCGGGCGGATTCCCCTCGACCGGACGCGGCCTAGCGCCCTCGCACGCGCCCGGCAATCCGCGCGCCAACCCACGCCATTGGGAGATACGCGAACACCAGATCCACGGCGTTGAACCACGCCGGCGACGGGAGCATCATCACGTTCGCCACGCCACCCACGAGGAAGCACGCGCCGACGACGAAGGCGAAGGTGGCGTGACGACTCGCGGCCAGCGCCGCCGCGATCAACGCGCCAACGAGAGTCCCCAGAGCGTGCGCGAGGAATGGAAACAGGAAGTGGCGCGGCTCGAACAGCGGCAGGGCCGCTTTCAGCCCCTCCATCGTCGTGACGTCCACGCCTGCGGGCGGCGGGATGACGCGGCCGCTGATCGTGATAAGACCCATGTTGACGACACTGCCGAGCACTAACCCGCACAGAACGGCGAGGATGTTGCGCGCGATGGGGGGCATGGCTTCCTCGGAGAATAGGGGACAGTGGCGGGCCGGCGGCCCGAACGACAACTTCGCACCTGCCTCTCCTTTCTGCGAGTCGACCATGCCCGCTCCGCGCGCGCTGCTTCTCCCCGCCCTCGCCGCCTGCCTCGCGGCCAGTCCACCTGCCCGTCAGCCTGTAGACCTCCTGATCTCGGGAGGCGCCGTCATCACGATGGATCCCCAGCGCCGTGTGCTGACCGACGGCGCGGTGGCTATCGTGCGCGACCGCATCGTGGCGGTGGGAGCGACGCGGGACCTTGAGCGCCGGTACGCGCCGCGGCAGCGCATCGACGCGCGTCGCTCGATCGTCATGCCCGGTTTCATCGATGGCCATGGCCACGCCGGCCACGGACTCGTCAAGTCGCTCGGCATGGACACGGAGCAGTGGTATCCGGCCACCGAGGCCATCTACGCGCAGGGCTCGACCGTGGACTTCTGGCGCGCCGAGGCCTTCCTGACGGGCGCCGAGCGCGTGCGCTTCGGCGTCACGACCGCGCTCGCCTACCTCGGCGGCGGCGACATGGTCATGCGCACGGACGCCACCGCGTATGGGGACGCCTACTTGCAGGCGATGGAAAAAGTAGGGTTGCGGTTCTTCCTCGCCGTCGGCCCGCGGCGGCCGCCTTTCCCCCGTCGCTACACGCAGTGGACTGGCAACACGCCGCGCTCCGTGGACGTGACGTTCGCCCAGCAACTGGCCGTCTCCGAGTCGCTGATCACCAAGTGGAACGGCGCCGCGAACGGCCGCCTCCACGTGGCCATCGCCTCCCCGACGCAGCACCCGCGCGCCCTGCCGCAAGCGCCCGACGCGCTCGCCGAGCTTGTCTCCCAGGCGCGCGCCGCTCGAGCGCTCGCCGCGCGGCGTGGTGTGCTCTTCACGCAGGACGGCCACGCACAGGGCAGCGTGCAGTATGCCCACGAGGTGCTCGACATCCTCGGTCCCGACGTGCTCCTCTCGCACGCCACGGGCATGACCCCCGCGGAGGTCGCCATCGTCGCGCGCACTGGCACCAAGATCGTGCACAATCCAAGCGCCAATGCTGCCATGCGCGAGCGTTTCACACTCACCGAGTTGCTCGACGCCGGCGTCACCGTGATGCTCGGCTCAGACGGCGTGGCCCCCGACCGCAGCTACGACATGTTCCGTCACATGTTCCAGGCGATGCGCTACCATCGCTTCTACGCCCGTGACCCCAAGGTGCTGCCCGCGGGCAAGGTGCTCGAGATGGTCACGGTGGATGCCGCAAAGGCCCTCGGACTCGAGCGCGAGATCGGCTCGCTGGAGCCCGGAAAGAAGGCCGACGTGATTCTGGTGGACGCCAGCCGCCCGCACATGATGCCGGCGCATATGCCGCTGTATCGCATCGCCTACTTCGCCAATGGCAACGACGTGCGCACGGTCATCGTGAATGGCCGCGTGCTGATGCGCGACCGTCGCCTGCTGACGGTGAACGAGGACAGCGTGGTGGCCAGCGCCCAGCGCGAGGCCGACGCCGCCATCCGGCGCACAGGACTCGAGCGCCTGATGGAGACACCCGACGGGTTCTGGGGCCGCAGCCGGCTGCCGTAGCCACGGCGGCCCGCCGTCCAGTCACTCCGTGACAGCGCCCTCGCGACACCACGGCGCCGCCACTCGTGTGGGGAATACAGCGGTACCGTCTGTCGGACGTTTCCGATGAACTCCTGAGAAATTGCCCGACACGCAAACGCTTGTCGCGCCCTAATTTGAGTGGACTAGGATGTGCCGATTCCGCGTCGTTCCGGAGACTTCATATGACCATTGCGTCCGAACTCAAGGGTGAGTACGGCGTCGCCTTGCTGCACGATCCGCTGCTCAACAAGGGCACCAGCTTCACCGAAGCCGAGCGCGACATGCTCGGCCTGCGCGGCCTGCTCCCGCCCAAGGTCACCACGATGGAGCAGCAGAGCGCCCGTGTGATCAACAACGTCCGCCGCCAGCCGACGGACCTCGACAAGTACAGCTACCTCATCTCGCTCCAGGAGCGGAACGCCACGCTGTTCTATCGCATCGTGGTGGACCACCTCTTCGAGCTCATGCCGATCATCTACACGCCGACGGTCGGCCTGGCTTGCCAGAAGTACGCGCTCATCTTCCGGCGCCCGCAGGGGCTCTTCATCTCCTACCGCGACAAGGGCCGGATCGCGCAGGCGCTGCGCAACTGGCCCAACGATGACGTGCGCATGATCGTCGTCACGGACGGCGAGCGCATTCTCGGCCTCGGCGACCTGGGCGCCTGCGGCATGGGCATCCCGGTGGGCAAGCTCTCGCTCTACACCGCGTGCGCTGGCGTCGCCCCGTCGCAGTGCCTCCCGGTGATGCTCGATGTGGGCACCAACAACAAGGCCCTGCGCGAAGATCCGCTCTACATCGGCGTCGGCGAGGAGCGTCTCCGCGGCCCGGCGTACGACGAGTTCGTGCATGAATTCGTGGAAGCGGTGCAGGAGGTCTTCCCGAAGGCCTGCATCCAGTTTGAGGACTTCGGCAACACCAACGCCTTCCGGCTGCTGCACAAGTACCGCGACAAGGTCTGCACGTTCAACGACGACATTCAGGGCACGGCCGGCGTCACGCTCGCGGGCCTCATCGCGTCGCTGCGGCTGACTGGCGGCACGCTGGCCGACAAGAAGTTCCTCTTCCTCGGCGCCGGAGAGGCCGGCGTGGGCATCGCCGACCTCATCGTGCGCGCGCTTATGGCGGAAGGGGTGAGCGAGGCGGTCGCACGCCAGCAGTGCTGGCTGGTCGACTCGCAGGGGCTCGTCGTCAAGAGCCGCACCGATCTCGCCGAGCACAAGATCCCGTACGCGCACGACCACGCGCCGGTCCCCGACCTGCTCGCCGCCGTCGAGGCCCTCAAGCCCACGGCGCTCGTCGGCGTCTCCGGCCAGCCGCAGACGTTCACTGAGCCCATCGTGAAGGCGATGGGGCGCATCAATGAGCGCCCGGTCATCCTCGCGCTGTCCAATCCGACGTCCAAGGCGGAGTGCACCGCCGAGCAGGCCTACACCTGGACCGACGGGCGCGCGATCTTCGCCAGCGGCAGCCCGTTCCCGCCATTCGAGCTCAACGGCAAGACGCACGTGTCCGGCCAGGGGAACAACTCCTACGTCTTCCCGGGCGTCGGGCTCGGCGTGATCGCCAGCAGCGCGCGGCACGTCACGGAAGAGATGTTCTTTGTCGCCGCCAAGACGCTCGCGTCGCTCGTCACCGAGGACGACCTCAAGACCGGATGCCTGTATCCGGATCTGCAGCGCATCCGCGAGGTCTCGAGCCACATCGCCGCGGCGGTCGTCGAGAACGCCATCGAGACCGGCCTGGCCGGGATCCCGCGCCCGCGCGACCTCCTCGCACATGTGCGTCGGCATATGTGGGAGCCGAAGTACAAGGACTACGTGTAACCGCGATTCCCGCAAAGAACCCCCGCCGCCCGTGATGGGCGGCGGGGGTTCTTCGTGGTGCGGCGCGCCGCTGTCGGACGCCGCCGGGTCTACTGCGGTGGCAGCCCGCGCCGGTCGAATCCTGATCGCCGCTGCGCCGCGCGCCGATCCGCCTTCTTGCGCCGCTCGACGCCCTTTCGGGCTTCGGTCGAAACGCGACGCTGCGACACGCGGCGCTCTCCCCCCGCGCGACGCACACGCGACGGATCGACTGGCGCCGTAGCCGCGGAGTTGATCCGTTCGCGCGCGCTGTTGGCCAACTGCACGGTTTCGTCCGTCGGTCCGACCTCGAACTCCCGCTTGAGCGCGCGCTGGAGACCCTCAAAGGCGCGCAGGACGCCGGCGTAGTCTCCGACGCGAAGGAGCACGCGCAGCAGGCGCTGCACCTCAAGCTCGCTGAACGGCGAGAGCGCCAGAGCGCGTTTCGCCCAGAATGCCGCCCCCGCCTGATCCCCCTTCGTCTCGCACTCGGCGGACAGTTCCCACGCCGCGCGCACTGCGCGCTGGCTCAGGTGCAGCCGGTGATGATCGAGCCACTCCTCAAACGCCCCCGCGCCGGTGACATGGAAACCGGAGAGCAGTTCGCCGCCGTAGAGCTGCAGCGCCTCTTCCCGGCGTCCGGTGTTGAGCAGCGCCTCGAACTGCGACGCGTCGCACGTCAACTGCGAAGCCACCGCGAGGCCTTGGGCACCGACGCTGAGGATGGCGTCTTGGCCGAGGCACGTTCTGATGAACGAAAGGGGCTGCCGCAGGGAGTTGCGGGCGCGCGCGGAGTCCGACTCCGGCCAAAACACGCCGATCACTTGGTCGCGGGACAGCGCCCCGCCCTGCGGGGAAAGGAGCACGTAGAGAAGCACCGCCAACCGCTTCGGCTGACTGAGCAGCGCGGTGGCGCCTTCGTCGGCGGCTCCTTCGACGTCGAGTCGCCCTAGTGTGACGACCGTCGCCGGCCGGAGCGTCAGTGGTTGTGAGGCCATGGGGACATCGGGCGGCTGGAACGGCGAGCGTCCGCGTGGGGATCGGGTCATGTGGCGGCGGAGGGCGGGCGCCACCCAAGGCGCGGAATCTCTCCCTTCCGCGGCGGTACTGCAAGTCGGCGCGCCCGAAGCGCCGTCAGTCCACGATGAACAAGCGCGCGCCGCGTGGCGCCTCGCTGCGGTGTGCAGCGTCCCCGTCGCTCACTTCATAGGACATGCCCGGCCGCAGGACCACGACGCATCCGTCCTTCAACCGCGTGTGCAACTCTCCCTCGACGCACAGCAGGATGTGCCCCTTCTCGCACCAGTGGTCGGCCACGTAGCCCGGCGAGTACTCCACCATCCGCACGCGGACATCGCCGTGTTGCTTCACGCGCCACGTCGCGATGCCCACGTCGCCGGGATGCTCCTCCGCGGGCACCTGCGACCAATCGGTCGTCTGAAACGGGATGTTCGTGAGCTTCATCCGTCGGCTCCTAGCGCACCGCGGTCGATCGGAGCGCGCCGCCCCACTGCCAGCGCGAGATCACCGGGTAGTGGTCGCTGGTTGTCGTCGCGTAGTTCGTGAGGTAGGTGTCCGCCCGGAAGGCTTGCGCCGAGTTGGCGGCGTACAGCGCCTGCGCTTCATTGGTGGCCAGTTGATGGTCAATGAAGTCGGCGAAACCGGTGGTGGACGAGACACTGGTCAATGAAAGCGCCCGCGTCGGGAACGTGTACCGCGCCTGGTCGGCCACGAAGTTCGCGTAGGGCGATGGCCGTCCCGGCGTGATGGACGCGTCCACGTCGTCGTTCCAGTCGCCGATCACCCAGACCTTCTGCGTCGGATACGTCGCGTCGAGATACGCCTTGAGCGCCGTCGACGCCGGGTCGCGACGGTTCCAGTCGTCAGTGGTGGCGCCGGCCTTCGCATGCAGGACGATGAAGACGGCGAGATCCGTGCTACCGTTCAGCGTCACGCGAAGCGTGAACTCGACCGGTGGTCGACCCGCAAACTCGGTGTTGCGGTCGGTGAGGATGACCTTCGCACTCACGAGCGATGCCAGGGCGGACTTCCAGACCAGCGCGACCTTCTGTTCGCCGTTGCTGAAGTCGCTGTAGTACGTCGCGCCGCCCTGCACCGCGGCCTCATTGGCGAGCACACCCGTGTAGCCGCTCAGGCCGGCCACCAGCTGCTGGAACTGCGCAGCATTGACCACTTCGGCCAACCCCCACACGTCCATGTCGAGCGCGCTCATCACCGTGCGGATGTTTTGCGCCTGCAGCGCCTCGTTCGTGGGGCCGTTTCCGGCGTCGCCGAACCACTCGATGTTCCAGTTCGCAACGTCGAGCGTGGCGGCCGTCCCCTGCGCCGGAATCGTCGGCGGCGGGGTGGAGGGTCCCGTGGACGTCGTTGGAGCCGATGGTGAACCGCCGCCGGAGCAGGCGCTTTGTGACGACGCGAGGAGCAGCGCGAGGAGCAGCGCCCGTGCGCACACGGTCGACGGTGTCGCCGGCGGCGCGGCGCGGCGGGGCATCATGGCCGCGTCGCTCCTGCGTGGAGCGTCGCACGCCCCGTCCGCGGATCAAACGCCGCCCCCGCCGGCAGCACGTGCATGCGCAGATCGGCAGCACCGAGCGGTTGGTCGGCGCGCGTCTGGGTCGCCTGCCGCGCGTCGTAGATTACTACCACGCTCGCTCCGCGCACGCTCCAGGTGCCGTCGGGATGCACGACGAGGGCCGTCGACTCATCGATGCCCGCGCCCAGATGCGGCGGTCGCTCAAGCACCAGACTGATGAGCCGATTGTGCCGCTTCCGTCGCAGGAAGTGCTGGTCGATGACGACCGCATCGACGAGCCCGAAGCCGTCGGCGGTGAGAGTGTTGTCGCGGGCGATGGTTACCCAGTCAAGCGTCGTGTCCGGGCGCGCGCCGCCCGGCGCGCGCTCCTGCCCGGTGATCATCACCGATGACATCACCGCCGCTCCTGCCGACGTGCCGCCAACCACGGCGCCCGCCGCGAAGCGCGCGCGAATGGCGCGCTCGGTGGGCGTGCCACGCAGGATGTCGGCCAGCCGACTCTGATCCCCGCCGCCGAACCAGATGCCCGTGGCGCCGTCGAGCAGGTGAGCCGCCGAGTCGGTCATCGCCTGGTCCCGGGTGATCCACACGTTGCGTGCCTCGGCGCCGAGGGCGCGCAGATCCGCGGCTTTGGCCTCGCCGCTCCGCTCACCCGACGCGCTGGCCATTGCGAAGACCACGATCCTGGCGCGCTCGCGGCCGCCGGCGAGATCCACGAACTCCTGCACGAGTGCCGGTGGTTGCGGGCCACCACCGACGATGTACAGCGTGCCGCGTCCGGCGGGTGCCTGTGCGGAGAGCAATGTCGCGGCGCCGGCGAGGGCCGCTGCCAGCGAGGTCAGGGAGAGCCGGAGCATGACTTCGAAACTACACGTCGTCCCGGTCACGCGCTCGCTAGATTCTTCCTCACCATGGACACGCCCGCACGAATTCTGGTCGTCGCGGCCACTGCGCGCGAACTCGCGCCGGTGGACGGCTGGGTCACGTGCCTCTGCGGCGTCGGGCCCGTGGATGCCGCGGCGACGACGACCGCCGCCATCGCAGCGCACCGTCCAGCGGCCATTCTACACGTTGGCATTGCCGGCGCGCGCCGCGCGGCAGGCATCGCGCCGGCAACGCTGGTGATTGGAGAGGCAGCGCGCTACTGCGATCTCGAGGTGCCGGAGCACTTTGCCCCCCATCTGCTCGCGGCGGATCCGGGACTGCTCGACGCCGCGCGGCGCGCGCTCCCGGGTGCCGTGCGAAGTGTCATTGGAACCAGCGCCCGGGTCGGCGGGTCCAGCGGCTGCGATGTTGAGGCGATGGAGGGTTTCGCGGTGCTGCGCGCCGCGGCGCTCGCCGGCGTGCCGGCCATCGAGGTGCGCGCCATTGCCAACGCCATCGAGGAACAGGACCGCGGGCAGTGGCGTTTCGACGAGGCCTTCGCCGCCATCACGGCCGCCACGCCGCGTTTGGTCGCCGAGTTCGCGCGATGCGTACGCTGACGTTCGGCTACTCCCCCTGCCCTAACGACACGTTCGCGTTTCACGCGATCGCACACGGACTGGTGGACGCGCCGTTTCGCGTTGAGCCCGTGCTGCTCGACATCGAGGAGCTCAACCGTCGCGCGCATCTCGGCGAGTTCAATCTCACCAAGCTCAGCGTCGGCGCGTTCGCGTCGGTCGGCGATCGGTACCACTTGCTGCGCAGCGGCGCGGCGCTCGGCCACGGCGTGGGACCGCTCGTCGTGGCGCGCTCCGCGATGACGCTGGCCGATGTCGCCGGCGTTCGGCTCGCCATCCCCGGGCGCGAGACCACCGCGTATCGCCTGCTGCGTCTGGCCGTCCCGGCTGTGTCCAACGTCGTCGCGCTCCGCTACGACCGCATTCTTGGCGCCGTCGCACGCGGCGAGGTGGATGCCGGGCTCATCATCCACGAGTCGCGATTCACCTACCCCGACCACGGCCTCGTGAAGGTGGCCGACCTTGGCGAGTGGTGGGAGCGCGAGACCGGGCTTCCGGTGCCGCTCGCCGGCATCTGCGCGCGCTGGGATCTCGACCCTGAGACGACGGCGGCCGCCGAGCGCGCGGTGCGCGCCTCAGTGCAGCACGCGATTGACCATCCCGAGGCCAGCCGCGCGTATGTGCGCGCGCATTCGCAGGAGATGTCGGACGCGGTGTGCGACGCGCACATCAAGCTGTACGTGAACACGTACAGCCTGGACATTGGCGACGACGGACTGCGCGCGGTGGCACGCCTGACTGCGCAGGAACCCGCCAGCTAGGACCTGCGGCTCCCGGACGTCCTCGAGGTTGCGACCGCCACGACGGCTGCGGCGGGCCGGCGGCGGTCACCTCAGCTCTCGCCGCAGTAACTCCTGATCATTCCGATGTACCGCGCCCACGGCCAGCGCGGGCCCGGGTCCGTGCGATTGGCGGGCTGCATCTGCCCGTGCCCGACGATGTGCAGCGAGTCGCGCGGAATGCCCTGCCGTTTGGTGAGGTCGCAGACCAACTGCGCCGACTTCTGCAGCTGCGACGTCGGGAACGAATCCTGCGACGCATATCCGGCGTGCTCGATTCCGATCGTCATGTGGTTCATCTGCGTGCCGTTCATGCCGCAGTTGTAGTTCTGGTTCAACGCGCAGTTGTACGACGCCGCGATCTGCCAGGCGCGGTCCTTCTCGCGGACCAGCTGCGACACCTCGCTGCCGCTCTCATTGATCACGTAGTGCGCGCTGACCTGCGACGCCGGGTTCACCAGCCAGCTCCAGCAGCCGGTGTACGCGCCTTCACAGGTATGGATGATGACCATCGAGATGCCGGTCGTGCGTGTGTTGTAGTTCGGCGACGGCCGCCAGATTGCGCTTGCGAAGTCGACGTTGCTCGGCGGGGGTGCGCACGGATCGGTTTGCACCAGCGAGGCCAGCGGTGACACGGCCACCCCCTGCGCCGCATTGACCTCGCGCACGAACGCGACGCGTCCCTCCGGCACCGCGATGTCGGTGAAGCCATCCAGCCCGCGCGCGGCAAGCAGGGCGGCGGCCGCCCGGATATTCGCCGCGGCATCAAACTTGGCCGCATCAACCGACACACCCGCACGCCGAGCGCCTTCCGTCAGGCGCTGGCCGCGCAGCGCCATGACGCCGAAGGCCGCCGGCCGCCCTTCGAACTCCTCCTCGCCAATCACCATGTGCCAGCGCGTCTCGACGTACGCGAGCGACTTGAGCAGGGCGGACGATACGCCGAACTCGCGGGCCGCGGACGCGAACAGCGAGTCGTACCGCGTCGGGATGTCGGTCACCGGCGCGCTGACCGACTGGGTGACCGACAGCTCCGCCACAGAACACTTCACGACCGGCGCCGTGGCGTCCTTGCCGCCGCCGCAGGCGACGACGGCGAGCAGTCCAAGAAGTGCGTGCGCCCGCAGCCGCTTCATTTGATGCGCTTCCCGAGTGTCGCGTCGTACACGCGGACTTCCGCAGTGCCGGATGGCGGCGTGTAGAACGCAGACAGGTACCGGCCACTCGGCGCCCACTGCAGCGAGTCGGCGGAGGAGTCGAAGTAGAAGTCGAGCACCTTGAGCGCGCCGCCGGCGGCCGGCACCACGCCTACGAGTTCATGTGTGCCAGCTGTTTCAAAGGCCACCCAGTCAGCCAGCGGCGACGGGACCACGTGCCGATAGCGCGTCGCGGCGACGCTGAAGGTGCTTCCTTGCGCCGGGGACCACTGCCGGGGAACAATCGCCGCGCCTGACGGTGCCGCCGCGGAATCAAGCGTCAGCAAGGCGCGGCGCTCGCTGCGGTCCTGGCGGTAGATCGTGCCTCCCTCGACCACGAACGAGAGGGGCTGCGGCTGCGCGCGCGGCGGCGTGGGGCGGCAGCCACTGCCCACGAGCAACGCCAGCACGATCAGTAGTCGAAAAGTCACGTCAGAAATTCCCGTGCACACGCCGCACCTTCACCTGAGAGCCAATCTACGCGCGCCTCAAGTCTCATCAACTGCGCTCGCCTCTACTTGGGCCACCCCGCCTTGTTCAGCCCAGGCGTGATCCGCAGGGCGTTCTGGTAATACACCTTCTTCAGCACGCCGTCCGGCAGGTCAATGCCATACAGCTTCCAAAACGCGTGATAGTCGCGGTAATAGCTGAAGTACTCGTCCCGCGTCTCGAACACGCGCCAGAAATACGGATACTCCTCGGGCTGATAGCTGTCCTTCCCGAACAGCAGTCGATCCTGGTACTTCACGAAGAAATCGTGCGCGCCGCGCGGTTGACGCCCGATGTCGTACAGCACGGCCCCGACCTCAGCGTACAGATTGGGCATCGCGTCGAACATCCGGCCCAGCCGCCCCAAGTCGTTTGCGTGCCACCCCAGATGCGCCGCCACGAACGTCGTCTTGGGGTGCCGCTTGAACAGGTTGTCCCGCTCCGTCATTAACTGCTCGAAGCTCGGGAACTGCTCCTTGGGATACCGCCGCCCGGGAAACAGCGCGAGTTCGAGCCAGCGCTCGTTCTTGTAGTCGATCTCGTCCCAGAACTCCTGCGGATCGGCCGTGTGAATGAAGACGGGGATCTTCAACCGCGCCGCCGCCTGAAACACGGGATCCAGTTCGGGATCGTCAATCCGCAACCGCGTCCCATCGGCCTTCTTGATCGACAACCCGAACCCCTTCCCCACCTCGCCCACACCCACCGCGCCCGCCGCGATGTCGGCCTCGAGCTGGGCCACCACCTTCTCCGCCCACCCGGGGCCGACATTGCGGAAGTCAATGCCGGTGAGGAAGCGCACCCGGTCTTTCATCTTTGGATGCGCCGCCACCACCGCGCTCTGCCGCTTCAGCGCCTCGCCGCTCACGTTGTTCGCCACGAGCATCAAGCCGAGCCCGAGCGCGTCCATGTCGGCGCCCAACTTGTCGAGCGCTTCGGCGCTCCCAAGCTGGCCCGCGGGGTGCCCGTGGAAATCGATCACCGGGTACTTGGCCTTCGGCACCAGACGCTCGGCGGTCACCAGCGTCGAGCGCGGCCGATAGTCGAGAATGCTCGGTGCCGGCATCTCCGGCGCGCGGCAATTGCGCGGCCGCACCTCGGTCATCCCGGGCGGACACTCCTCGCCGTCCTTGATCGCCACGCCCCCGCCGCCGCCGGGGCCGCGGGCGGCGCCGGGTGGCACCCCTGCGGGCGGTCCACCCTGCGCGCCAGCCACCGTCGCGAGCACGATCGCCGCCAACATCGCACGCAGCGTCTGCACCAAACCACCTCGCTCTCTAATGAAGGCACCGCGTCACCACTGAGGCCACAACCAGCCAAACGTCCCCGCCGTGATCAGCGCGTAGATCAACCCATCAAACGTCGCCAGCACCGTGCGGCGCGTTCCGCGGAAGTACCAGATCGCCTCGGACCACAGCGCCAGCGAGTATCCAATGAAGGCGGTGACGCCGGCAAAACGGAAGACGCTGAGGTACGGTGAGCTCTGCCCCAGCGCGCGGCCGGTGACATATGCCGCGAAGACGCTCACGACCAGCGAAAACACGAACCACAGGCCGAGCTGGCGTCCCATCCCCGGCATTCCATTGGGGCGGACCGTTACCATCACCACCGGCCCCTGTTCCATCTTCGCCTTGAACTCCGGCGACCCCATCTCCGCCATGCTCCCCGCCCGCGGCACCATGTACTCGCCGGGCGGAAGCTTCAGGGCCCCCACCGCCGCCCGGAACGCGTCCTCGTTCGGCAGGCTCGGGTAGTCGCCCTTGTGCCAAGGCAGCACCATGTGAATGAGCGAACTCGCAATGAACACGAAGACGCCCGAAAGCAGGATCGGCAGCCACAACGCGGTCAGACCGGTCATTGGAACCTCCGATGAGGGGGAGCACCACGCGCCGGCGGCGGCTTCTTCGGCCGTCCGCCCGCCGGCTAACCCGCAGAAGCTACGCTCCGATGAGGGCCATCGCCATTCGTCGGTGCACTTCGCAGAGCTCGGGTAGTGGCGGGGTTTTGCGGCAACTGATACCACAGAGGCACGGAGAACACGAAGGAGCACGAAGGAAGCTTGGGGGAACGACAGCGCGCCACGCATGATTCTGCGTGGCGCGCCGTAGTTACCCCGAGCTCCCTTCGTGTTCCTTCGTGTCCTCTGTGCCTTGTATGTCTCGTTTCGTGAGAATTGGTGCATCTTCTGCACAGCGTCAGCTCGATTGTGCCTGGGGCCGAATGAGCCCGCCACGAAGCCGGAGCGGCGCTGCTGCACTCGCCACGAGCCCGAACG